>VXNE01000640.1 GCA_009840715.1 Gammaproteobacteria bacterium | reverse complement strand
ATCAGTTGACAGGCACCATTCCGCGGTCGATCGGGCAATTGTCGAACCTGACCAAGTTTTCGCTGTGGGAGACCGAGTTGACGGGCCCGATCCCGGCGGAGCTGGGACAGCTGTCGAACCTGACCATTCTAGATCTCGCCGGAAACCAATTGACCGGCCCGATCCCGCCGTCGATCGGACGACTGTCCAACCTGACCCATCTACACCTTGCCGGCAACCTGCTAACCGGGCCCATCCCGAGGGAGCTGCGACGGCTGTCCAGGCTGATCAGCCTGGCACTTCACCGCAACCAATTGAGCGGGCCCATTCCGCCCTGGCTGGGGGAGCTATCGGAGCTGCGGTGGCTCCAACTATCCGAGAATGCACTCACGGGCCCGATCCCGCCGGAGCTGGGACAGCTGTCAAACCTGACAACCCTGGCGTTGAACGACAACAAGTTGAGCGGCAGCATCCCTGGGCACCTCGAACGGCTGTCCGACCTGACCCACCTGTCCCTGCAGGACAACCGTCTCACCGGCCCCGTCCCCCGGGGCCTGCTGGTGCGCTTCTCCCGGGAGGCGTTCAAGAGGAATCGGCTGAGCGGCATCCTCCCTGCGGCACCACTCGTGTTCCCGGAGGATCCGAAGGAGAACGGCAACGCCAGTCACCACTCCATCTCGTACCACCAAGGCCCTCTCGAGTGGACATGGGACTGGAAGGACTCGCCGGTCCGGTACCAGCAACCCATCGCGGGACGCACCTCCGTCCTCGCGGTGCGCATCGGCCACGAGTCCGCGGAGCCCCCGCGCGTGGTGACCGGCGTCCGGGACGCGGACGACCGTGTGCTCGCGGAGCGTCTTCTCGAGACCGCGCTCCCGTCCACAACGTCCACCGACGAAGGCCGGTGGCTCACGGAGTACGCGTTCCGACTGCCCGGCGACCTCAACCGGCCCGGGAATCGGCTGACCCACGTGATCGACCCCGACGACGAGATGCCTGAGACCAATGAGGACGACAACGTGGGGGAGCCGATCACGTTAGAAGGGCAGGCGCCGCCCCGGTTCCGGCTGACCTTCATACCGATGCACCGTAGTGGCCAACCCCCGCCGGTCGTCGAGCCCCTCGACCTGATGGTGGGCGTGCACTCGTATCTGCCCATTGCGGACGACTACGTCGTGGAGGTGGCCGATCCCGTCGAGACCACGGCAACGGGCCAGCGCGAAGTGCTGGAAGAGGTCGAGGCGATATGGAACGCGGACGGGGACCCGAATGAGTTCTACTACGGCATCTGCCCGCTCGCCGACTGCAGGGGAGGTATAGCGACTCTGGGTGGGCGCGCGGCGGCAAGTCACGCGGGCGGCTTCATCGTTGCCCACGAACTGGGGCACAACTTCAACCTCGGCCATGCTCCGTGCGGCGTGCCCGGAGATCCCGACTTCCCCTACGCCGATGCCGGGATCGGTCCGCACGGCGGTTGGAGGATCACGGGACTTGGGGAGTTCGTCCCACCTCATGCCGGTTACTACGATCTCATGACCTACTGCGGCCCGGTGTTCATGTCCGACTACCATTTCGACAAGGCGACGAAGCACTGGCTGGGCGCTGGCGGGACGGGCCAGCCGCCGACTGCACGCGTGCATGCCCCGCTCGGGGCTTCCGCGAAGTCCGGCAGCCTGGCCGTGTCCGGCAGCGTCGATGCGGCCGGCGTCTGGCGCCTCGGCCACGCCCAACGAAGCCACAAACCCGCTCGTGTCCCGGCGCCGCGAGGTGCGTTCACCCTGATCGTACGGGGCGCGGAAGGGACGGAACTCCACCGCGAACCCCTGCAGAGCCGGCCGTTGAGTCACGAAGACGGACAGCTATGGGCGGCTCGCGTGCCAGTTCTAGACGGACGGGCCGGGCTGTTGCTGATCGTTGATAGCCAGGGTCGCACCGTTCTGAGGGAGCGGTTGGAGGCGTTGGTCCGCTAAGGAGGGTACATCCCGAACGGGTGCGTCTTTCGGGCGCTGGGCCGAGAAGCAGCCGTCGAACACGATCCGTGCGGCCTAGTCCAACTCGAACTCCGTGTCCTCGATGAGAGTGGACAAGCAGGCTTCGAAAACGGCGAGCGTGGCGTGGCCAGTTCCGTCGCGCGATACCGCTTGGTCAGCGTCAACCATGTCTCTCGCCCGCCCGCTTCACAACGTATCGATGCGGCGTCCGACCGGAGTTCACCTCACGCCGCGGTATGCGCCGGGCTGGCTAAAACGGTCCATCGTGTCAATGTCAGACAAATTGCGCACTTTAGACCTATGGACCCGCCCCTCTTGACGACGCCCGGTGCGCGCCGCCCGCTCCTGTCAGGTTTCCGGCGCGAATCTCCAACCGGGTCATGGCGGGCACTCGCGGAAGATCACTCCATGCCCCCGCTCCAATAGAATCACTCGTCTTCATGCCGCCCCACTTGCTGTACGAGGGTTGACATGATTCCAACGGCCGGCACGTACTTCCGCGCACGCCACCTGGTGCTGCTCGGCCTCGCACTCTGTGCTGCTTGGACCGCTCCGGGTGTGGTGTTGGCAGCCGCGGCGCGGGGCGGACACGGAGCAAGCGGTCGGGGTAGCGGAAGATTCGGCGCTTCTCCAATGGTTGTCCCGTTCACGCTGGTGGCAACGAATCCCGGGAGCGCCTGGTTCTCCCGTGGTGACGGAGGCGACCGCAAACAGCCTGACGGTGTCCTGGGCGGCCGCGGAGTCGCTGGTCTTCGAGATCCTCCGCTACGACATCGCCTACCGAGCCGCCGATAGCGAGGAGTTCGTACGGCGTACCGGGGAAGTCCGGGGACGCGCGCTGCCCTCGACGGTCTCGCCGAAGCCACGACTTACGAGATTCGCGTGCGTGCCTGGAACGATATGGGCTCCGGCGACTGGTCGATGCCGGGTTCGGGCACGACGGGCGGAGACGGAAGTGACCCCGGCGAACCTCCTCCGCCGCCCTCGAACGCGCCGCCGACATTCGCTGAAGGTAGGGAAGCCCGCCGCAGCATCCCCGAGAACACGCCGGCGGGCGTCGACATTGGTCCGCCCGTGACCGCGACTGATCCGGAGGGTGGTGTCGTGACCTATGGCCTGCAGGGCACCGATGCAGCGAGTTTCGACCTGGTGTCGGAGACGGGTCAGATCAGGACGCGTGATGGGGTCGCGTACGACTTCGAGGTGCGGGAGACCTACGCTGTCCTCGTGACCGCAAGCGATCCGCACGGGGCCGTTGCGTCCATCGACGTCACCGTCGCGCTCATCGACCAGGACGAGGAGGAGCAGGACGTGCCGCCCGGACGGCCACCAGAACCGGTGGTCACGGCCCCCACGCTGACGAGCCTGACCTTGCGCTGGGAGCCGCCGGAGAACTTCGGGCCCCCGATCACCGCTTACGAGGTCGGGCACCGAGTCCACAACGTCGGCGGCTACGAGATCATGCGCGTCCCGGGCACGCAGACTTCGGCCACGATTACGGGTCTCGAGCACTCCACGGTCTACCAACTGGTGGTGGATCCGTTCAACGACGTGGGAGCCGGACCGCGGTCACAACGCGCGAGTGCGGCAACCCGGGCACCGCATTCCGACACACCCATCCATGTCAGGGGTAACGCGGCGGAAGAGACCCGCCTTGACGGTGACGGTGTGTCGGTCACGCTCATCGACCGCCTCTTCGGTCCGGACGGTCACGGGACGCGGGTCTCGAGGACGTTTCTCGACACGCTCTCGGAAGAGAACCTGCCGTCGTTCGTCCAAACCGACGGCGGCGAGAGCTACCGCCTTTCGGGCCTGCTGCTGCCGAGACACTCCGACTTCCTGATCACCGGCTACATCCACCACGCACTCGTACACGGCGACGGCATCGTCTGGACCGCAAGCGACCAGACCACGCTGTACAAGGCGGGCGACATCGCCTGGAAGGTCCAGGACGGCAGGCCGTTCCGGCAGTCCGCCATCGCGTTCGCCAGGTGGATGCGGCACCAGAACGTGCTCTTCATCTCGTCGATGGAGAACAGCACTCGGGGGAGCGATGACGCAGCCGCCTTCTGCGATGACTTCGTTGCGGGGGGGCTCGACGGGAGGGGTTGGGTTCCCCTCTGCGGCGAGGTGGACGACTACATGGCCCACTCCGGCGCAGGCCTCGATCGCACGGTCTTTGCGGGTGGCCTTCTGAGGACGACCGCCACCGGCGCGATCCGCGGAGATGGGGTGTTTGCGCCGCACTCGATCTGGGTCGAGGCTCCGGGAGGTTCCACTTCCCACGCGACGGCGGTGTTGGCGGCCTACGCCACCGAACTGAAGGCTGCCAATCCCACCTGGGGAGCGGCCCGGCTGCGCGCGGAGCTGTTTCGGGTCGCACGCCTCCGGGAATACCACTACCATACCGGTTCCGTCGGCCCCCCTGGACGCCGCACGGTGAACGTAATCCTTCCTTCGTTCGCCCCAGGCACGGGCAACCGGTTTCCGCGTTTCTCGACCTCCACTGCATACTCGGTGGCGGAGAACGGGACCGCTGTCGGCACCGTCACTGCCACCGATCCCGACGAGTCCGATGGCGTGACCGGCTACGCGATCGTTGGGGGCGCTGACGAAGCTCGGTTCAGGCTCACCGACGCGGGTGACCTCGCGTTCATGAGCGCACCGGACTTCGAGGCGCCCGTCGACGTGGCCGGCCCCGATGCAAAGGCGGCGACAACGACTACGTCGTGGTGGTGCAGGCATCGAGCGGGACCGGCGACCGGGTTCTCACCGCACAGCACCGGATCGTGGTCACGGTGACGGATCTGGACGAGTAGGGCCTACTTGCCGGATTCTCCTAGGCGGTGTCCGGCGCAACGATGGTGACCCTGTCAGTGTCGGGGGTTCACTCCGGAATGCGCGGTTCACGGTTGTCACCAACAGGCGGGGGCAAACGGAAATGTCCCGCTCCACCGCGGCGGAGAGTCACGAAATCGATGTAGTGGAGGACGGGGACCCCCTGTTGGGTGGGATGCGACGACTGAGGGAACTATGAGCCGACTTCGATGTCGCGCACGGTCACGGCCACGCTAGCCGAGCAGTTGTTCCCGGTGTCCGATTCGTCGGCCACCGCGTCCACGCAGGCTCCGTAGTACGCCGTGCCCGCGTCCATGGGCGCCTTGATGTCCGCGGATGTCACGTTGTCGCTGCCGGGGGCGATCTCGCCGATCGCGTCGGTGCCGACCTCGGTGTCCGCGGGGGAGACGCTCGTGTCGTCGGAACGGTAGTAGCGGACGGTAGTTGCGGGCGCCACTCCGTGTCCCTGGTTGAGCACGGTGGCGCTCAACGTGAACGATGCGCCCGGATCGACAGCGGGCGTGTCGACGGAGATCGCCTGTACGACCAGGTCGGGGTCGCCCTCGGTCACCGTCATCGGCACGGCTGCCGAACAGTTGTTCCCGGTGTCCGATTCGTTTGCCACGCCGTCCACGCAGGCTCCGTAGAAGTAGTCGCCGGCAACCGAAGACGCCGTTACCTCGACCGAGCGGCTGCGGGTCGCCGCGCCGGCGATGGGATCGAGAGGCAGTGCTCCGACCTCCGCGTCCGAGGATGAGATCGTGCCGTCGGCCGAGCGGTAGAAGCGCAGCGTTGCGGAGACGGCCGGGCCGTCCCCGCGGTTGCGCGCCAGCGCATGCAGCCTGAAGGACGCACCGGCGGCGACGGTGGCCTGGCTCGTCCAGGCGCGCTGGATGACGATATCGGGCGTGCCGCCGGGTGGGCTCTCCGCGACGGGGGCGAGATCCCTTGCGAAGATCAGGATCCCGTGAAGAGGGGTTGACGCGTACAGGTGTCTGTCGTCGGGGCTTGCTGCGAGGTCCGCGGGCGTGCCGAAGTCCGGCAACGTGGGGCCGTGGAACCGATCGAACTCCCCGGCAATCACGAAGTCCGTGCCGGCGAGTACGCCAGCTTCCTCTTCCCACTGCACCGTGAAAGCCAGACTGGGACAGAGGACATCGACGGTGACCGTTTCGCCCCTGGCGTCGCCGAACCGGCAACGGTTCGACTGGTAGGGCGCTTGCCAGAACCTCGACAGCCTCGCCAGGCGTTCCGGATTGGCGGGATCCGCGAGCGAGAAAAGGTTCGCCCGCTCGCCGCTGTTGTCGAACAGGAACAGATGCGAGTCGTCGTCGGTGATCGCCAACGGCAAGGGCTCTGACCGGGGCCAGGCGATTGAGTGCTCGAAGTCGGACTCCTCCAGCGCCCCGGTCTCCGCATCCAAGTTGAAGACCTTCAGCCGCGAGCGGGCGGCCGCATAGACGTATTCGCCGTCGTTCGACAGCACCGCCCGCACGAACCGGTCCTCGAACGCCTGCACGAACTGGAGGTCACCGCCTTCCTCCACGGCGAAGTGCTCGATCTTGCCCCCTCCAACGCGGTACAGGCTCCCGCCGGCGACTGCCGGCAGAAGCTGATTGCCGCAAGTCCCGGGATCGCCTTCGACGGCCACTTCCCCTTGGTCTTCCAGCTCCGGCCCGTCTTCGACCCGGGTGAACGACCGCCACGTGCCACAGTCGTCCACGAGCAGTCGGTCGCCGTTCGTGTCCCAGGCCATGGAGGCACGCTTGAAGTCGAGGTCCCCTTCGAGCGTCTGTGCGTGATCGAGTCGACCGGTTGCCGTGTCGCGTTCGTACACCTGCAGTCCGATCTCCGATGCGAGATAGAGCGCGCTCCCGTCCGCATGCAGGGCGAGGTCGGCGGGACCGCGGATTTCCACGGCATCGCCGCCGGCATCGGTGTCGCCGTCGGCAAGGGCCCCCACGTAGCGGAGCCACGTCGGCGCCTCGGCCTCGTCCCACCGGAGCGTGAACGCTCCGCCGGTTCCGCCGGCGCCCACGCCAAGGGCGATCGTGTACTCCACTCCGGCCTCCGCCTCGAACCGTACTTCCACCGCGTCGCCATCGCTCCGCTGCCAGACACTGGACGCCAAAACGTCCAGGCCGCCGAGACCGTCCGACGAGGCCCGGTGCACGGTCAACGCCCACGGACCCCCTGCTCCATCCACCGCGAAGCGCACCCATCCGGACGTCTCGGTCTCGTGCGTCCACCAGAGGGTCGAGCGACCGAGCACGGCGCTGCGCTCGCCACGGGCGCCCGTCGCGAAGGTCGTCGATCCCGTGATCGATCCCGAAGCCCCGGTCAGTACTGACGCGGACGCCCGGTCGTCGTGCTCGGGTGTCACACCCCAGTGCAACCTCCCCAGTACGCGGGACTGGCGGTAGGCCGCCCTGTCCCCGTTGCGCAACCCGACCGCGATCCAGTAAGTCCCGCCGGCGAGGGCGTCCAGCAGCGTTTCGAAAGGTGCCCCGGGACCGATCTCCGCCGCCAGCTCGAGGTCGTCGAGATCCGCGCCCGTCCACAGGCTGACCCGCAGCTTCGGATAGCTCGGCACGCGCTCTCCGACATCCTCCAACCGCCAGGTGTAGAGGCCGTCCTCCGGCGCCTGCCACGACCACCATTGCGTCCTCACCCCCGTCGCGTCGGGTTCGCCGGTCTCCACCGTCGCGTCGCGGTCGGCGTCCACGCCCAGCTCCGAGGGAGCGTCCTCGCCCACGGCCAAGGCGTCCGCGAAGGCGTCGTTGTCGCTAAATCCGTAGTTGGCCGAGTACCACCGCAGCGCGTAGTCTCCACCGAGGCCGGCACCGTCCGCCTCCGCGACCGCGATGCGGTACTCCCGGCCTGCCGCGACCGGGACCCTGGCAATGCTGGATGGCATGGCTCCGACCAGGCGCAGGTCCGGGAGGTCGTTTCCCGCGAACACCAGTACGTGGCGGCCCGGGCAATAGAACTCCCAGTAGCCATCATCCGGCGCAACCCAGCGGAACCAGGTCGTGGCGGACAACCCCCCGAACGACTCGCCGGCTTCGAGCGTCGCGCCGGCGGTCGTGCCGTCGAAACTGCCCGACTTCCCCTCGAGGACGATCGCTTCGACGAAGTCATCGTTGACAGGCCGGTCGCCGGAAGACCAACGGAGCTCCATCGGCGTGGCCCTTGATACCCCGCTCACACGAATGCGGTAGGTCGATCCCTCCTCGGTGAAGAACGTGGCGTGCCAGAGTCCGGCGGTGACCTCCTCCAGTGCGGCGATCCCGTCGCCGGTGAAGACGTGGACGCGGTCGAACCGGGCTACGCCGTCGCGGGACCGGAAGTCGGATGCGAGCGGGGGAACCCGGAACCGGAACGCGCCATCCGCCGGCGCTGTCCACGTGTACCAGACCGACGCCGGGGGCCGTCCGGTCCGGGCATCGAATGGCGGCTCCCCGGGCTCGGCGGTGGCGCGCAGCAGGTCCACGGGGCGCGCACCCTCCGCCCCCTCGATCTCGGTCGCCGCGGCGAACGCGTCGTTGT
This sequence comes from Gammaproteobacteria bacterium, assembly GCA_009840715.1. GTDB lineage: Bacteria > Pseudomonadota > Gammaproteobacteria > Pseudomonadales > Azotimanducaceae > VXNE01. The sequence goes on along the minus strand of VXNE01000640.1, from coordinate 4,870 downwards.
CGGGCAGGGCGAGTACGGGCGCCGTCCCGTCAGCGGATCCAATGCCCACCGAGGCAGACCCGGAGCGCGCGTTCCACGCGCTGGCGCTGAAATACAGGCGGGCTTCGTCGCCCTCGTCGAGCCCTTGCACGGTCACTGCCAGGATGATCTTCCGCTCGTCCCCGGCCGCGACCTGGCCGAGGGGCAGCGGCACGCCCAGGTCGATAGGCTTCCTTGCCGGGAAGTACCCCGAGGGAGCCACGGCACCCTGCTCGTCTTCCAGACTCACGGCGACGCCGTCCGCACGCATCAGGGAGACGCTCTCGACGGTGACATGGTCGTTGCAGTTGGTGTCGCCGTCGCCCCGGCAGTCGACGCGCAGACGGGTTCCGGCGGCCACCCAGGCGTCGGACGTCAGGGTGAGCGTGACTTCGTGGGTCCCGGCGGGGATGCGCTCCCGATCCGCCTCGAGCGCCAGCGTAGGCGTGGACGCGCCCCGCACAACCGTCCACGCTACGGCGGCCCGGGGCGGTGCCGTGTAGACGCGGTGCGCCAGCACCTTCACGCGGTACGTGCCGGGCTCAGGGTTCTTGATGAGAATCCACTCCACGCTGTCCGCGCGCGAGCGCGAAACGTGCTCGCCGCAGGCCGCGGTTTCGCAGTCGGCGTCCCGGTCGAGCCACAGGTCGAGGTCGTTCAATACCGTGCTCGCGATCGCGTCCGCCGGCGGCTCGTCCCAGGTCATCACGACGTCCAGGCGCTCGGCCCCTTCCGGCACCTCGATGTCGCGGTACGCGTAGGCGCCGTCCTCGAGTTCCGCGGTCGCGGTGCCGGTCGTCCAGCCGTCGGTCCGGTCGCGGTCGAACACGGCAGTCCGCGCCGACACCTTGCCCATCCCGAAGCGGGCCTGCAGGGGTCCCGGTCCGGCGGTGTTGTCCAGCGCGAACCCGCTGCCGTCCTTAAGCCACGGGTCGGGGCGGACCGCAGTCGCCATCAGTCGCGCCCGCATCACTGCGGGTTGCTCCCGATACGCCGGCACCCCATCCATCAGCAGGGCGGCAACACCTGCCACCGCCGGGGAGGACATGCTCGTTCCGCTGAGCGCAACGTACCCGCTGCGCCTGCCCTGGCCCCTGGCCGAGTGCACGCGCACCCCCGTCCCGACGACGTTCGGCGACAGGCGGCCATCCGCCGTCGGGCCGTGACTGCTGGACGAAGCGAGGTCCCCCGAGTCCATCACGGAACCGACGGCGAGCGAGTTCTTGGCGGCGCCGTAGTTCGAGAAGCCGTAGACCCCGGCGTTGGCCTGCGAGACCACATAGAGTTGCCGCCCGGTCCAGACCACCGAATCTAGCTTGCGTGCCCCTACGTCGCGGCCGCGGAAGATGCGCGACGCGGCGGAGAGGCTCATGTTGACGACCAGGGGCTTGACGCGCTCGGACATCCTCCCGCCGTCGCTGCATCCCGACGCTTCGCCGAGGTAGTCCATCCCCTGCACCATGCTGTCGCCGAACCCGGCGCCGAACGAGTCGAGCACTTTGGCAAACCGGATGTGTCTCACGCCGGGCGCCATGCCTGCGAAACGCTGCTGCATGAACCCGTTGCCGGCCATGGTGCCGGTGACGTGTGTCCCGTGGCCAAAGTCGTCGATCCACAGGTCGTCGCTCTCGACCAGCGGTCCCGCCGCGCCGAACCATCCCGAGTTGTACGCGAGGTTGGACCCGCAAATGCTGTCCCGGTGCGAGGCGATGTCGAGGTGGTTGACGTTGAGGCCCGTGTCCATCACACCGATGGGCACCGACGCGCCGTCCGTCCCCGAGAAGATGCCGGGAGCGCCGTCCCAGTGGCGTAACGCGTCCGCACCCATACCGGGAACCGCGGTGTCGTGGTTCGCCTCGACTACACGGATGGGTTCCACCGCGAGCACGAAATCGGCCGCCGCGAGCGCACGGACCACCGTTTCGTCGGCGTTGGCCCGGTAGACGCGCAGCACGGGATCATAGTCACCGACGACCGCCCCGAGGTCTTCCATGGAGCGGCGCCAGTGTCCATCCGCGTCCGCATCCATGAGCGTGACGTATACCGGTCGCGGGCCGGCGCCAAGGGTGGCGGTGCCGTCATCGAAGGCCACAAGCTTCGCTTCGGGGGGCGCCGTTCCGAGCGCGTCAACCTCCTCGATCTCCACGATTTGCTGCAGGCGGGTGGCGTCACCCGGCAGTCGTCCGCGCACCATGCGTCCGGAGGAACCGACGATCACCGCACCTGTGCCTGCGAGCGCGCGCGCCAGATCCCCCCTTCTGGCATCGCTCGCCAGGCGAATCCAACCGAACGACCACTCGCGTCCCGCGGCGAGAGCCTGCGCTGTCACCGCGGCGATGGCGTCGCCGGAGTCCAGCCATTCGGGGCCGGTCTCGTCGGACTCGGGGTCGGAGCCTCTTCCTTCGATACGACCTCGGGCCATCTCGCCAGCATGGCTGACGAACGAGTAGCCCTGCGGCGCAGCCGAGGACGGGATCGCGGGCATCTGTCCCGACACCCGCCGCTCCGACGTGCGCGGTGCGGCCTCGACGACGGGCGGGGGGAGGGCGCGCCGGCTCTCCGCGGCGATCCGTGCGCGTCCCGCTGCGACTATCCTCTCGTGGTCCGGTTGCACGGGCGGACCGGAGGGAACGTCGCGACCGGGTCGGAGCGACGTGAACCACACGAGCACTCCGATCGCGACGAGCGCCACGAGTGCCGAGCCGACCCATGGCCAGCGAGGTCTGCGCCCCCCGTCGCTCACGATAAGGCCTGTCCGATCGCCACCGTTGGCGATACCACGGCTCCCGTTCGCACGCCTCACCCTCCGTGCACGCGCCGGTCGAGTCTACTCGACCGATCCGAGACCATCAGTCGGGGCCGGGTCGCTTGTGCGGCTGTCTCGGGGCTTGGTCGAAGGCGCGAGGCCCGTTCGCCTTGTCGACATCACGCGCGTGGGCCTCGCCGGCTGGCCGGCGCCGGAGTGGCGCGACGTTCCGCCCGGCCAGTGCGTGCACGGCTGCCTCACGAGCCGGGGGGCGTTCGCCATCTACGATGCGGTGGTCGCGCTCGTTGCAGACGGGGAAAGGGCAAGCTAGCTGCCTCTCCCGGCGGCGGGTGGCCGCGACGGCTGGTGTCTCCGCTTCCACCGGATGCACGGGCGCCGGAGGGTGCTTTCCGTCCTGGTGCGCCACGGCTGCTGGAACGACGGTACCCCGTGATGCAGGATTGGGCTGACTACGTTGCTGGACGTGCGTAATGATCGCCGCCGCGTTGACTTCGTTGACCGCCCTCGTCGGCTTGGACGAAGACCTCCTACTCGCGTGGGCGGGTCACTCTGGCTCGCATCGTGCCCTCATGCTGGCGGAGGGCGTCGCGCTTGCGGCGCTCCTTTATGCGACACCAGGCGTGGCGTTCGCGGAGGACAGGGTGGAAGCGACTGCCGACGCGGCGCTTGTTGATGACGAGGTGGCTATGCGGGTGGCCGCGCCGTGCGTCGAGTTGCTTGCCGCCGAGCGAATGGGCGAGTGGCGCGCCACGCCCGAAGCTCCTCGGTTTACCGCTCTGGTGGCGATAGTCATTCACGGTCACGTGATGGCCGTTGACGGGGCGCAACTCACTGCGACCGGCCCATCAGAGCGCTTCGATTTGTATGACCGGCGCGTAGTCCAGTGTTACCGCCTTGTGCACCAGTCGGGGAGCCTTGCTGATTTCAACACTCGGCTATGGAATTGGGATATCTCCAGCGGAGGAGCGCCGTAGAGCGCAACGCCACACTTGCCATCAGCATGATGATGTAACAACGGGAGCGCCGCGACGGATCGCGGCTGCCGCTTGCGACTGGTCGCCGCAACTGTGCCAGCGTCGCCGATGGGGCTGCACGCGCCCACACGCGGCTGGCGCTGGCGGCGCGGAGGGTGGCCTCATTCGATGTTTGGTGGTCAGCGTCAACCATTTCTTCGCCCGAAGGTTCTAATGGTTGCTGTCCAAGAGGGAGCCTTACGGCAGCCGATACGGAAGTCGTGAGACCTGACGGGTAGGTCACATCGACTCAGTTGGGCTGGGAGCCTAGGCAATGGCGGCTGCCCTTCGGAGCCGAATCGTCTCGGCGAGCGAGACGGTACACGCGGAAAACCTATCCGTTTTGTTAGGGAAGAGCATCACGTCCTGTGGCAATTTGGCTTAGGCCGGCGAGTTGCCGCTTTCAGCGCACGTAGCACTTCCTGAGAGCGGGAATCTTGCGTCCGCGTTCGAGACGGAGGCAAGGGAGGGCACATTCGCAGGACCAGATGCCGGACGGCGGAGCCGGAATCCGGTGCGTTGAAGTCCAACGGCTTGCTGCGGCGCTGGCTGTGGCTCTCGCTGGCGACAGTCGCGTTGGTTGGCGCCGGCTTCGGAGCCTCGCCGGACGGTAGCCAGCCGGCCGCCCCGACAGGGGTGACCGGATCTGCGGGGGCCGCGAACGCTCATACCATCCCGTACTTCCCGTCCGCGTCGGACCCGCTCGGCCGGCAGGGCTTCGTCCGGGTTGTCAACCACGAGAGCAACTCGGGCACCGTAAGCGTTGTCGCCATTGACGACGCGGGAAGCCGCTCGCAGCCGCTGACCTTGGCCATCGACGGCAACCAGACCAGGCACTTCAACTCGGACGATCTGGCCCACGGCAATCCCGACAAGGGCTTGACCGGCAGCGCGGGATCCGCCTCCGGCGACTGGCGGCTGGAACTGACCAGCGAGTTGGACATCGAGCCTCTGTCCTACATTCGGACGCGGGACGGGTTCCTGACCGCGATGCACGATGTCGTGGCCGCCTGGGACGGCGGCTACCAGGTCGTCTTCTTCAATCCGGGCAGCAACCGCAGTCAGGTAAGCC
>VXNE01000423.1 GCA_009840715.1 Gammaproteobacteria bacterium | reverse complement strand
CCGCGGGTACTCCGCGGCTACGTTCAGGGGATGCGGGCAGGTGTGAAGCAGCACCAGGGTCGGCATCTCGAAACGCAGGGTGACGCTTGCGCCCGGCCTTGAATGGTCCGGGACGAACGTCATCGCGCCGTCGTCCCCGGCATCGACCCGCGAGAACCAGTTCACGTTCGCGGCGAAGTCGCGCCGCCCGAGGCCGTACTTGCCGAGTTCGACGAGGAACGAATCGCGGCCGTTGCGGTAGTAGTCGTTGCGTGCTTCCTGGTAGGTCAGCGCTCCCCACTTGCGGCGCACGATCGCCGCGTTGCAGGTGCCGCTAGAGGCGTCGTGCCAGCCGAGGTCGTCCGCGACGACGGAGCAGAAGATCCGCCCCATGTCCGAGTAGAGGCAGTGGCCCGCGGTGAGCCGGAACGTGTGCTGGCACTTCAGCGTGTCCGGCAGGTTGAGCCGTTCGAGCGGGTTGCCCGGGTTGTACGCCAGCATCGCCGCATTGCCGCCGCCCTCGACGTCCACCAGTTCCAGCTGGACACCGGGGTTGGCCACGAACGACCAGTGACTGCCGCCCGGGAGTATGTCTTCGTAGAGTGCGTCGGCGTTGTTCATTCAATGTCCTCCGGGACGCCACAAGGGCGTCCCCTACACGGGTTTGACGTTGATGTCGTCGATGATCGAGTCGGCGCGCCGCCGGTGTCCCACCGGCAGGTCGAACGTGATCGTGGCGCCGTAGAGGTCCGGCTCGTGGGGGTCGACCCGCGGCTTGTCGAAGACCAGCAGGCGCGAGCCCAGGCTGAAACCCTCGGCGATGTCGTGCGTGATCATGAAGACCGTGAGATCGAGTTCCCGGTGCAGTTCACGCACGAGTTCGTGCATGTCCGAGCGGATGCCCGGGTCGAGGGCCCCGAACGGCTCATCGAGCAGCAGGATGCGCGGCTCCGTGATGAGGGTCTGCGCCAGCGCCAGCCGCTGCTGCATGCCGCCGGAGAGTTCCGACGGGTAGTTGTGCGCCGAGCGCTCCAGGCCGACCCGCGCCAGCATCTCTTGCGCACGCGCGACGTTGCGCGCGCGGCGGCGTCCGAACGTCCGGCCGAGCCAGGGCGCGTCGCCGAGGTCGAGGCCGAGCAGGACGTTGCCGAGCACGGTCAGGTGCGGGAACACCGAGTAGCGCTGGAAGACGACGCCCCGGTCCGCGCGCGGTTCCGGCACGAGCGGCGCGCCCTCGATGCGGATAGAGCCCTCGCACGGCTCCACCTCGCCGAGGAGCATCCTCAAGAACGTGGTCTTGCCGCAGCCCGACGCGCCGACGATCGTGACGAACTCGTTCTTCTCCACGCGCAGGCGCACGTTCTCGAGCACGGTCTTGCCCGGATAGCGCTTCCAGACGTTGCGGACCTCGATCATCGTCACGCCCCGTACCAGGGGAAGCAGCGCCGGTTGAGTTGCCGCAGCCCGAAGTCGAGGGCGAACGCGAGCACGGTGATCCACGCTACATAGGGGAGGATGACGTCCATGGCGAGATACCGGCGCACCAGGAAGATGCGGTAGCCGAGCCCGTCGGTCGAGGCGATCGCCTCCGCGGCGATCAGGAACAGCCACGCGCTGCCGAGGGACAGGCGCACCCCGTCGACGAGACGCGGGAACACCTGGGGCAGCACGACGCGCAGCGCGATCTGCCAGCTCGTGGCATCCAGCGTCTGCGCCTTGATGAGCTGTTCCCGCGGCAGCTCCCGGACGCGCTGCTCGACGTCGCGCATGAGAAACGGCGCCGTGCCGAGCACGATCAGCATCACCTTGGCGAGTTCGCCCACGCCGAACACGATGAACAGGATCGGCAGGATCGCGAGCGGCGGGATCATCGACAGCGCGCGCACGGCCGGGGAGGCGAACGCGCCGAACCAGGGGAGGAGACCGTTCGGCACCCCGACCGCGAGACCCACCGCCGCGCCCACGAACACGCCGGTCAGGAGGCGCTGGAGACTCGCGGCGGTGTCCGTCCAGAAGATGTAGTCGCCGGTGCGGCGGTCGGGCTCGAAGGCGACCCGCTCGACCGCGGCGCCGATGGTGGCGAGCCCCGGCAGCAGCTTGTCGTCGGGGTTCTCCGCGAGCCGAATGCCCGACGCCACGACGTAGAGGACCAGCGCGAGCGCGAACGGCACCGCCGCGCTCGCGAGGATCCCCAAGCCGCCCGGGCGGCGGTTGATGAGACGCATGAGTCCGGCCCCTCCTCCGGCTCAGTCCCGGCAGACTAGATCTCCCCGTCCGCCGCCATCTGCATGTAGGTGTCGTCGAAGCGGAGCTTCACGTTGGTCTCGGAGCCGAGCACCGCGCCGCCAGGCAACTCGATGCCGATGAACTCGGGTCCCGGCGCACCTTCGCCCAGCAACCCGTGCAGGTACGAGAAGCCGGCGACGTTCGTCATCGTGTCGCTCAAGGCGCTCGAGCGGACGAACTCCACCGCCGGGGCCGGCTCGTAGAACATCTGCGTCGCCGCGAGCTGTGCTTCGTAGCCGGCGAGGTCCGTGCCAGAGGCTTCCGCCATCAGGGTTTTCGCCGCGTCACCGTCGGCGCCGGCGGCGGACATCACCGCCATGGTCTCGTACCAGGCTCCGGCCAGGGCCTTGCCGAGACGCGGATCTTCCAGGGCCTCGGTGTTGACGACCAGCATGTCGATGATCTCGCCCGGGATGCTCGAAGAGTCGAACACCGGGCTGACGTCCGGCATCGCCTGCACTTCCGCCAGGAGCGGGTTCCACGTCACGACCGACGTGACCTCGTCGGTCGCGAACGCGGCCACGATGTCCGCGTCGGAGGTGTTCACCACCGTCAGGTCGCGCTCGGTCATGGCCTCGCTCGCGAGGGCGCGCGCCAGCAGGTAGTGCGACACCGACAGCTCCACCAGATTGACGTTCTGGCCGCGCAGGTCCGCGACGGACTTGCCCGCGCCCTTCAGCACGATGCCGTCGTTGCCGTTGGAGAAATCGCCCACGATGAGCGCGGTCGAGTCGACGCCACCCGCGGCGGGGATGGTCAGGGCGTCCATGTTGGTCATGGTGCAGCCGTCGAAGGCGCCGACGGTGTACTGGTTGATGGACTCGATATAGTCGTTGAACTGGACCACCTCGATGGTGATGCCGTACTTCTCGGCCCACTTGTCGACGATGCCGGAGCGCTCTGCGTAGTCCCACGGCATCCAGCCGACGTAGATGCTCCAGGCGATGCGGTAGTCGTCCTTCGCGAACGAGGAGAGCGAGAAGACGCAGAGTGCGGCGGCGAGCAGCACGCGTCCAAAGGAGCGGTTGGAGAGTCTTGCCATGATGGCCTCCTGGCGGTTGGTGTACACGGGGAGGCGGCTGCTCTCCCGGGCTTTTGTCCCTCCGTGTAACCTTCCGTGCACGAGGCGCGGCGGGTCGAAAGCTCTCGGACCAGACGTCCCGAAACGGGACCGGAACCCTAGCTTTCCATTACCAGTTCGAGCGCAGGCTCTCCCTTCGACTTTGGTTAAAGCAAGGGCCGTGCCAACCCGTTCCGGACGCATGTCCCGCACTCTCGGCAGGCGCCAGACGCCCTCCGTGCACCTGTTTGATGCAGCCCGTGCACCGCCATGGCGCGACCAAGCCGCCGATGCGCGCCGTGCTATAAGTGCGGGGCCCTTCCGCCGGACGCCCCCATGACGCGACCCAACATCCTCATCTTCTTCACCGACGACCAGCGCTTCGACACGATCTCGGCCCTCGGCAACCCCGAGATCCAAACGCCGAACATCGACCGGCTCGTCGCCCGCGGCACCACGTTCACCCACGCCCACATCCCCTGCGGAACGGACGGAGCGATCTGCATGCCGAGCCGCGCGATGCTCCACACCGGGCGCACGCTCTTTCACCTGCGCGACGGCGGCACGAGCATCCCCCGCGAGCACACCATGCTCGGCGAGACGCTGCGCGACGCCGGCTACCGGACCTGGGGCGCCGGCAAGTGGCACAACGGACGCGAGGCCTTCAACCGCTCCTTCGACGACGGCGACGAGATCATGTTCGGCGGCATGGCCGACCACTGGAACGTGCCGGTCTACCACTACGATCCCACCGGCCGCTACGACTCCCGGCTGCCGCAGATCGTCCATGCGCGGGAGACGAACGAGGTGCACTGGCGCGAGGCGGACCACGTGCACCCGGGGCGGCACTCGAGCGAACTGCTGTGCGACACGGCGATCGACTTCCTGCAGGCACAAGACTCCGACCAGCCGTTCTTCTGCTACGTCTCCCTGCTCGCCCCGCACGACCCGCGCTCGATGCCCGAGCGGTTCCGGACGATGTACGCCCCGGAGGACATCGAACTGCCGCCGAACTACCTCGGCGGCCATCCCTTCGACAACGGCGGGTTGAAGATCCGCGACGAGGTGCTCGCCGACTTCCCGCGCACGCCCGAGGAGGTACGCCGCCATATCGCCGAGTACCGGGCCATGATCACCCACCTCGACCACGAGTTCGGGCGCGTGCTCGACGCGCTCGACGAGACCGGCCTCGCGGAAAACACCCTCGTCGTCTTCGCCGGCGACAACGGCCTGGCGGTGGGCCAGCACGGGCTCATGGGCAAGCAGAACTGCTACGAGCACAGCGTGCGGGTACCGCTGGTCTTCGCCGGGCCGGGGATCCCGGAGGGCACGCGCACCGACTCCTACGTGTACCTGCTCGACATCTTCCCCACGCTCTGCGAACTGATCGACGTTCCGGCGCCCGCTACGGCGGAGGGCCAGAGCCTGGTAGGCACCATGCGCGAGCCCGGGTCGACGGTGCGCGAGACGCTCTACTTCGCGTACGTCTCCCATCAACGCGCGGTGAAGAACCGCACGCACAAGCTGATCGAGTACGCGGTGCGCAACCGGACGCGCCAGACGCAACTCTTCGACCTCGCGAACGATCCCTGGGAGACGGACAACCTCGCGGGCAAGCCCGGCCACGAAGACATGATCGCGGAGCTGCGCGCGGAACTGCTTCGGTACCGGAGCACGTGGGAGGACAGCGCGGACCGCGGCCAGACGTTCTGGGAACGCTACGATGCCTGAACGGCCCAACGTGCTGTTCGTCATCACGGACCAGCAGCGCGCGGACCACGCCGGGTTCATGGGCAACACGACGCTCGAGACCCCGAACCTCGACGGGCTGGCGGCTTCCGGCATGGTGTTCGAGAACGCCTGGGTGTCGAACCCGGTCTGCATGCCCAACCGGTGCACGATGATGACCGGACGCATGCCGAGCGCCCACGGCGTCATCTTCAACGACCGCTCCCTCGAACGGGACGTGAACACGTTCGTGCGGCGCTTCCAGGGCTCGGGCTACCGCACGGGGCTGATCGGCAAGTCGCACCTGCAGCACGGCATGAGCCGCAACGCCGTCGTACCCTTCCGCGGCGAACCGTCCGCGACGCTGCCGTTTCCCGGCGGGTGGGACCGGATCGAGGACTCGGAGCGCTACCTCGAGGGCAGCCCGGATGACCCCGCGGACTTCTACGGTTTCGACCACGTCGAGTTCAGCATCGATCACGGTCCGAGCGTGGCAGGGCACCACCTGCGGTGGGCGCTCGACCGGGGCGGCCGCCGGGAGGACCTGGTGATCGACCTCGATGCGCCCGCGCCCGGCAGCGACCGCTCCGCGCACTGGCGGCAGATCTACCGGCCGCCGTACCCGGAGGAACTCCACTCCACCGCGTTCGTCGCCGAGCGCACCGTGGCGTTCATCGAGGCGGCCGAAGCGGCCGGCGGCCCGTGGCTCGCCTGGTGCTCGTTTCCCGACCCACACCATCCCATGACCCCGCCCGGCAAGTGGTTCGACCGCTACCGTCCGGCGGACATGGCCCTGCCTCCGACGCGCGACGATCCCCTCGACGGAGCGCCCGCCCATCTCAAGCAGTTCGCGGGGATTCATCCCCGGGACCAGCGTAACTGGGTGTCTCCCTGCGGCTTCGGCGAGGACGCCCTGCTGGGCGAGGCGATCGCCGCGACGTACGGGATGATCGGGATGGTCGACAACGCGGTCGGCCAGGTGCTCCAGCGGCTCGACGAACTCGGCGTCCGGGAGGACACGATCGTCGTGTTCACGTCGGACCACGGCGACATGATGGGCGATCACCGCCTCTTCCTGAAGGGCTTCATGCACTACCGCGGCACGCTGCAGGTACCGATGGTGATCGACGTCCCCGGATGTCCCGCCGGGCGCACCTCCGCGCTCGCGTCCTCCATCGACCTCGGGCCGACCCTCCTCGACCTGTGCGGCATCGCGGGCTACGACGGCATCCAGGGCACGAGCCTCGCACCCGTCCTGCACGACGCGGGAGCTTCCGTACGGGAGCGCGTGCTCATCGAGGACGATGTGCCGGTCGTCCTGTCCCGGCTCACCCCGATCCCGGCGCGCACGCGCACGGTCCTGACGGAGGGCTGCCGCTACACGCGCAACGCCAAGGGCGAGGAACAGCTCTTCGATCTCGGCGCGGACCCGAACGAGATGCACGATGTGCGGGACCGGCGGGATGTGCGGGCGCGGATGCTCGAAGCACTCGCCGACGCGATGATGGTGGCGGACGACTCGTCGCGCGGGGCGCCCTACGTCGGGGCTTCCGTGCAGTGACCGGGCCTGACCCGGCGGCCTGTTGCGGGCCGGCGAGACCGCCTTCCCGGCGCAGGACCGAGAACGCCCCCGTTGGTCCCGACAGCGCGGTCCGATACCACGCGGACGGCATGGCGACCCTGCCGGGCGCGGTCTTCGTCATGGGATCCGAGGACGCCGACGCGCGGGCCGAGGACGGCGAGGGACCGTTGCGCGAAGTCACCGTCGCCGCGTTTCGCATCGACCGCTGCGCCGTGACCAACGCCCGTTTCGCGGAGTTCGTTGCCGAAACCGGCTATCGGACCGAGGCCGAGACCATCGGCTGGTCGTACGTCTTCGAAGGACTCCTCACCAAGGCGGCGCGCCGGCGCACCCGCACCCTGGACGTGAAGCCGGTGCCGTGGTGGTTCGCCGTCGAAGGCGCGTGCTGGCGCAAGCCGGAAGGCCCCGGCTCGCACCTGCGGCGGCGCCGCGACCATCCCGTCGCGCACGTGTCCTGGAACGACGCGGCCGCCTACTGCCGCTGGGCCGGAAAGCGGCTGCCCACCGAGGCGGAGTGGGAGTACGCCGCGCGCGGCGGACTCGAGGGCAGGCGGCTGCCCTGGGGCGATACGCTGCTGTTGGACGGCGCGCACCGCTGCAACATCTGGCAGGGGCGGTTTCCGGACACCAACACCCTCGCGGACGGCCACTTCGGGACCGCGCCCTCAGAGTCCTTCCCGCCCAACGGCTTCGGTCTCTACAACACCGCGGGCAACGTGTGGGAGTGGTGTGCGGACTGGTACTCGGCGAACGCCCTCGAGTCACGGTCCGGCACGAATCCCACCGGCCCTGACGGCGGCGACCGCAAGGTACTCAAGGGCGGCTCATACCTCTGTCACGACAGCTACTGCAACCGCTACCGGGTGGCCGCGCGGTACGCCAACACGCCGGACTCGACGACGGGGAACGCCGGGTTTCGGTGCGTGGCGTGAAAGGCGAGCCGTCAGTGCACGAGGTCGAGGAGCTGACGGAACGACTCCGGCGTGTGCGCGGGCACCGGCGACTTGGCGAAGTCCCCGAGGTCGCGCGTCACAATGTAGTCCGCGTTAGCCCGCCGAGCGGACTCGGCGATGACCGCGTCCTCGAAGTCGCGCACATCGCCGTCGAGTGCGGCGCGGAGCATCGCCCCGTTCACGGGCGCAACTTCGAGGATCGACAGCAGAAATGCGACCTGGGCCCTGGCCTCCGCAAGACCGACGGCCTTTCGGGCCAGGTAGTCAACCGTGGTGACCGATGTCGCACACGCCAAGCCCTGGAACTCAAGGCGTTCCGCCCTCTGGATGAGATCCGTGGCTTCCTTCGAGAAGGGCTCCCGATCCAGGAAGAAGTCGATCAGGACGTTGGTGTCAAACACTGCCCTCATTCGCTGGATGGCTCTCTGTCGCCGAGGTACTTCTCCTCAAGGTAGGCGTAGTAGTCCTGCTCGTCGACGTTCGACCCCTTCCAGGACCCGCGCAACCTCGCCACCATCGGCGTCATCTCGACGGGCCCACGGCGCGCCTTCGTGATCACTTCAAAGTACTCCGCGACCATTTGCGAGAGGGACTTGCCCACCCCGGCCGCATGCGCCTTGGCCGCGGCGATCAGTGCATCGTCCATGCGCAGCGTGAGCTTCGTTTGCATCGTCTCGTGCCGTATAGTTTTCCTGTCAATGTACGTCATACAACCTCCTCAAACAAGCGCCGAAGGACGCAACCATGAAAGTCACTCACGCCGAAACCCTCCTCCTCGACAACATCGAGCCGTATCGCGGCGGCCGCAAATGGCTGTTCCTGCGCCTTTTCACGGACGAAGGGGTCGTCGGTCTGGGCGAGCGCCCGACTGGTCACCTCACCAATCTCAAGTCCCAGATCGCCCTGCTCGACGACTTCTGTGAACGCTTCGTCGTCGGCGAGAGCCCCTTCGACATCGAGAACCTGTGGCAGCGCATGTACGCGTCCAACCATGACTACCGCCACCCGAGCATGGACTCCACGCCGGCGATCTCCGCCATCGAGATGGCACTTTGGGACATCGTCGGCAAGGCCGTAAACCAGCCGATCTACAACCTTCTTGGCGGAAAATGCCACCAGCGGCTGCGCGCTTACGCTTACATGCCCGCCGAGGGGATCTGGGAGAACCCGGAGAAAGCCGGCGAAGTCGCTGCGCAACTCGTCGCGGAGGGGAACAGCGCCTGCAAGCTCGACCCCTTCATGCCGTACTACCCGCTGCCCCGCGACTTCCCGCTCAAGACCATCCGCCACGCCGCGAAGATCTTCCGCTGCATCCGCGACGCCGTGGGCGACGAACTCGAGGTCGGCATCGGCACCCACGGGCAGTTCAGCACGGCCGGGGCGATCCGGGTCGCGAAGATCCTGGAGGAGTTCGACCCCTTCTGGTTCGAGGAGCCGGTGCCGCCCGAGAACGTCGACGAGATGGCGCGCGTCGCGGCGCACACCAGCATCCCGATCGCTTCGGGTGAGCGCCTGGCCACGAAGTACGAGTTCGCCGAACTCCTCGAGAAACAGGCCGCCCAGATCATCCAGCTCGACGTCGGCCAGTGCGGCGGCATCCTCGAATCCAAGAAGATCGCCGGAATGGCCGAGGCGCACTACGCCATGATCGCCCCGCACATGTACGTCGGACCCGTCGCCGCGGCGGCCGCCGTCCAGCTCGACACCTGTTCGCCGAACTTCCTCATCCAGGAGTACAACGGCAACGACCTGCACGCGGAGATCTTCGTCGATCCCATCGAGTTCCGGGACGGGTACATCGCGCCGCCGGAGGGACCGGGGCTGGGGGTGGAGTTGGACGAGAAGGTGGTGGAGCGGCAGCGTTGTCGGGATTGACAAGGACCCACGCCTTCACGGAACGCGGCCCCCGCTTAAGGATTTTTTTCGCTAGCCGCGGTAGATTAAGGCGATTTTTCGCCGCTTACGGGCTTTCGTCGGAGGGAGTGCGTGCTCACACGGCCTGCCGCCCGGCATCAGAACGGCAACCGCCGGCCCGCGGGATACGCTGCCTTGGCTGGACGCTACGGGCTCGACGTCATCCCGAACTGGCATACGTCCCATGTCCTGACTCGTGGCACTCGCCGACGCGCAGCCGCCGGCGATTCCGTCGCCGAAGAGTACCCCGCCACCTACTGGCCCGGAGACGGATTCGGCGATCAGCTCGAATTCGCGCTCAAGTACGACGGCACCAATCTCGCCATCCTCGCCAGGTTGTTCGAGGAGATCGCGGAGTCCGAAATGCTCGCCTACGTGCGCGCAAGGCCGACGGGCAAGTACGTGCGTCGGGCGTGGTTTCTTTATGAGTTGATCACCGGCAATCGGCTGCCGATCGATGATCTGCCTGCTCGCGGCAGCTATGTCGATCTGCTCGAACCCGACGCCTGCTACACCACCTCACCGAGCCGGCGTGTGCGACGCCAGCGCGTCAACGACAACCTGCTCGGGAACAGCGACTTTTGTCCTACCGTGCGCCGAACGGACACGCTACGGCAGCAGGAGGACGCCAACCTGTCCCAACGATGCCTCGAGGTGGTGTCCGGCTACCCAACGCCGTTCTTGAAGCGGGCGCTTGGCTACCTTTACGAGAAGGAGACGAAGTCTTCGTTCGCAATCGAGCACGCCGAGATCGACTCCACGCGGACCGAGCGTTTCGTTGCCCTGTTGCGGTCGGCGGAGGCGGAGGACTTTTGCCGGCGCGATGCCCTGGTCGGTCTGCAGAACCGCATCGTGGACCCGCGTTTCCGGGACACCGACTATCGCCAGCACCAGAGCTACGTCGGCCAGTCGATGGACTTGCATCGGGAGATCATTCAGTTCGTTGGGGCAAAGCCGGAGTCCTTGGCCAGCTTGATGGCCGGATTGATCGCCGCTCACGAGCGCATGGAATCGGGCGGCGTTCATGCTGCCATTCACGCGGCCGTCATCGCTTACGGATTCGTCTTTCTGCATCCGTTCGAGGACGGCAACGGACGCATCCACCGATTCCTGATCCACAACATCCTGGCCCGGCGGGGCTTCACGCCGCCGGGCCTGATCTTCCCCGTGTCCGCAGCCATGTTGAACCGGCCGCAGGACTACGACGACTCGTTGGAGGCGTTCTCGCGCCAGCTCATGCCGCTCGTGGACTATGAACTGGACGGCGAGGGCAGGTTGACCGTACGGAACGAAACCGCACCGTGGTACCGATTCATCGACTTCACGGCGCAAACGCAGGCGCTGTTCCAGTTCCTGTCTCACACAATCGACTCGGAACTCGCCCCTGAACTGGCATTCCTCGCCAAGTTCGATCGCGCCAAGGCGGCGATACAGGACATCGTCGACATGCCCGACCGCAAGATCGAACTCTTCGTTCGCCTCTGCCGACAAAACGGTGGCCGGCTCTCCAGAGCCAAGCGCGCGAGCCAGTTCGCCATGCTCTCGGACGCGGAGGTCGCCGCCATGGAGGGAGCCTTGGGATCCGCGTGGAGCGACTGACGGGGGACTGGTCCTTCCAGTACCTCCAAGCGCTCACCCGAACTCAAGCAGCGTCGCCTTGTCGGCGACGGCGAGCGTGTGCGTTCTCGCTACCTGTTAGGCGCTAGCGCTCGGCCGCGCCGACACCTCCGCGTGCCAGCGCTTCACGTTCGCGCACTCGTCCGGCACCGGGCAGCGCGCCGCGCCGGCCGCGAAGTCCACCGTGCAGAGCGCCGTGATGTCCGCGATCGAGAACGTGTCTCCCGCGATGTACCGGGAATCCGCGAGATCGCGGTCGAGCGCCGCGTACCACCGCAGGAGGCTCGCCTTGCCCCGGTCGGCCAGGGCGGGAATCGCGTCGACCTTGCCAACGCTGCCGCCCAGTCCACGCTCGCGGAATCCCGGGAACGCGTTGCGGAACGCGTCCATCGCCGCGAGCATGCCGTCGAACTCCATGTGCCGCTGGCGGGCCTCGACGCGAGCCTTGCTCACGGGGTCCGTTCCGAGCAGCGCCGGTTCCGGGTGCGTCTCTTCCAGGTAGCGACATATCGCCACCGACTCGTCGAGCGCGGTACCGTCGTCGAGCACCAGCGTCGGCAGGAGCCCCCGGGGGCTGACGGCGAGGAAATCGTCGGAGAGGTTCTCGCCCCCGATGATGTCGACCTGCTGGTTCTCGCAGGTCACGCCCTTCTCGGCCATGAACATGCGCACGCGGCGCGGGTTGGGGGCCAGTTTGCTGTCGTATAGCTTCATCGGGATCTCTCCGGATTCGCGGGGCTGTCAAAAAAGAGACGCACCCTAACAGGCTTGGGTGCAATCAGTCGAACGCGCGCAGCACCTCGGCGTCGAGTTCTTCGTATACCTCGGGCTTGTTGGGGATCCTCTGGAGCATGAACTCCTGCGTGCCTGCCTCGATGAAGTCCCGCGCCCGGTCGATCACGTAGGCCGGAGGCCCGATCATCTGCCAGTCCATCCCCTGCCGCAGCTTGCGGGCCTCATCCTCGTCCCGCTCGATGCGCATCGGCACGTGGACGGACTTGCGGATCTCGGACGGGTCCCGGCCGAGGACCTCGCAGTGTCCCTCCAGGACGCCGATCAACTCCCGCAGTTCCTCCGGGCCCGCGATGACGTTCATGATGTCGCCGTACTTCGCGAGCGTCTTCAACGTGCGCGTGCGCCCCTTGCCGCCGACCATGATGGGCGGATGCGGTTGCTGGATCCCCTTCGGCCAGAAGGGCGCCTGCTTCAGCCGGTAGTACGTGCCCTCGTAGTCGAACAGCTCTTCGGACGTGAAGAGCAGCTTGATGACCTCGCAGGCTTCCTCCAGCCGGTCCTGCCGCTCCCGCATCGAAGGGAACTCCCAACTGAAGGCTTGGTGCTCCCGGATGTTCCAGCCCGCGCCGATGCCGATCTCGAGGCGGCCGTTCGAGATGTGATCCACGGTCGCCGCCATCTTCGCGAGCAGCGCCGGGTTGCGGTAGGTGTTGCCGGTGACCAGCACGCCGAGGCGCAGCCGCTCGGTGACCGCCGCCGCGCCGGTCAGCAGCGACCAGCCCTCGAACGTCGGGAACGAGTCATGCGGGAGCACCTCGTCCGTGCGGCTGGCCGGCGGGAGGAAGTGGTCGTAGAACCAGGCGCTGTGCCAGCGCCCGCGCTCCATCGTCGCGAGGGTCGCCTTGATGTCCTCCCAGGACGTGTTCTGGTTGTGCAGTTGCGATCCGAACATCCTGGTCTCCTCAGCGCGCCGTGTAGCCGCCGTCCACCGGCAGGACGATGCCGGTGATGAAGCTCGCGTCGTCGCTCGCGAGGAACACCGCAGCCGCGGCGATCTCCTCCGGCTGCCCGAAGCGGCCCATGGGGTGCATGTCGGCGATGCCCTCCTGTACCTCCTCGAACTCCCGCACCGGGGCGGTCATTGGCGTCTCGATGTAGCCCGGGGCGATCGCGTTGATGCGCACCCCGTGTTTGGCGAAGGCGATGGCGTACTGCCGCGTGAGCCCGCTGACGCCGTGCTTCGAGGCGACGTAGGCACCGACCCCGTCCGAGAGCTCCGTCGGGTCGGCGAGCACCGGTCCCGTGAGGCCGACCAGTCCCGCGATCGAGGCGGTGTTGAGGATCGCGCCGCCGCCGCGCTCCGCGAGAAACGGCGCGCCGTGGAACAGGCCGTGGTAGACGCCGGTCAGGTTCACCGCGATCGTCCGGTCCCACCCGTGTTGCGCGCCGCCGATGCCGGCGTTGTTGAACAGCACGT
>VXNE01000689.1 GCA_009840715.1 Gammaproteobacteria bacterium | reverse complement strand
CCTATCACTCGGTGACCATCGGCTACATCACCGGTGAAATCGTGCGCCGGATCGATGGACGGCCCATTCAGCAGTTCATCGCCGAGGAGCTTGCGGGACCGCTCGGCGCCGACTTCATCCTTGGCGTTGGCGATGAGGATTTCGATCGCGTCGCGGAACAGATTCCCAATCCCGACAACGAATTGATGAACGGCGGTCTCTTCAACGAGAAGACCCTGGAGATGTTCACGCCCATGCCGCCGGATGCCATCGGCTCGAGAGAGTTGGTCAGGCATGTCTTTCCATCGGGCAGCGGCGTTTCGAATGGCCTGTCGTTGGCGAAACTCTTCGCCCCCTTCGCTAACGGCGGCGAGTACAACGGCATTCGGCTGTTCACGCCCGAAGTGATTCGCCTGGCCAGCGAGGAGCAGTGGCATCATCTCGACAGCATGTTCGGCAACGACTTTCGCGTGGCGCTTGGCCTGCTGCTGAACATCGACTTCAACTACTGGGGCAAGGAAGGCAACGTGGGCACCGCAGGCGCTGGGGGATATGCCGCCTTCGCAGACCCGGACAACGGCATCTCGTACGGCTACACGCCCAATCGATTCAACTCCGGGGCGGGGCTCGGTGACCAGCATCGGAACTTGGTGGAAGCGCTCTATCGCTGCGTTTAGGGCTCTGGCCGGATGACAGGAAAAAGTCGCCTATATTCAATGTCTTGAAGCCGTACCGGGCCGCGATGTGGCGTGGTGAGGACGCAGATGGTACGCTCCGGGCGTGGACTCGGAGCGCAGGGAGGCTTCCGATGGCAAAGGCGACCAGCAACCCGTCCAAAGATGGCAGCGGCGCCACTGAACCCCAAGTCAAGACGCGGTGGCTGGATGGATCGAAGTACATCGATCCGAAGGATCTGCCGAAGAGAAAAGGGTTCCAGGAGGCCGTGAAGGCGGCCCGAGGCATACCTACTTCTCACGCCACGTAGTAGGGTCCTCTCAGTCACGAAGGTTTCTTGGTGGGCTTCGTCCACGAAGTTCTGGCGCTCGTCCTGCCCGGAGCGCTGTTCACCGTTCTCACACACTGGGTGCGCTTCCAGTTGCGTCGTACGGAAGGGTCCGCGCTGCAACGGCGGCCTGGTCGCAGAGATGGGCGCCGTCGGCCTCGAGCCGTTCGCCCTGACAGAAGGGACGCAAAGGGCCGCGATGATGGCGGAGGGTTGACGTTCGCTCAGTGTGCCAAGGAAAGCTCCGCCGCGAAACGATCCCCCAGCCCCTCGAACGCCAGATCGTTCAGGAACTGACGACGCCAGAGTAACCGTCGGTCCGCGTCGCTGAGTGCCGCCTCGTCGCACACCGATGCCCAGTGTTCCGCAATGGCGACAACCTGCCGGCGCATGATCGTCAATGCACGCTCCTCCGAGAGCAGGAACTTGTGCGCGGCGGCGAGACAAAGCGAAAGCTGACTGCGACGCGCCTGGCCGTGAATCTGCATGCCCTGCGACGCGTCACGCCCGACCCTCGACTGCGGACAGACGTCGTAGGCCGGCGTGAGCGCAAGGCCGCTGCCATCCCAGAACGCGGCGTGATTGCGGGCGTGGTCGTCCGTGTTCCCGACCAGCACGTTGAAGGTCATGCGGGAGAACAGTTCCTCCAGGGTCTGCCTGGGTGCGGAGAACCGGGCGCGGATGATGTCGGCGAGGTCTTCGTAGCTGGCGTAGCGCGCCATCAGTTCGTTCAGGCCGAGCAGCGTCAGGGCGGACACCATGGCGCGGCGCGCCCACCCCCCGGCAACCGCTTCCCGGTCGAAGCGCTCGACGAGGAGGGCGTCCTTGTCCATCGTACGAACGAGGCGGACGGGAGCGACGTTCAGGCCGGCGATGCCTGCCAGTCGCATCGCGACGAACTCCGCCTTTACGACGCTGTACGTGTCCGTCGAGCAGGCGAACTTCGCGATGTACTTCGTCGGCCCGTCCTGAATCAACGCCTTGGGCCTCGCGCCGCCGATGGACGTGCCGTGCTGCAACGCTTCCGCCACGTCGGGCGCCAGCGGCAGCCCCCGGTCGACGTGCTCCGCCGCCCTTGCCAGACGATCGAGTGTCTCGTTGTGGCCTGCACGGGGAATGTAGTCCCTCGGCGAGGCCTGGAAGTCGAGCGCCCCGGCCCGGTCGGACCCGGAGAGTAGCATGCACGTCATCTCGTCGAGGTCGTCCATGTTCTCC
Source organism: Gammaproteobacteria bacterium (assembly GCA_009840715.1). Lineage (GTDB taxonomy): Bacteria > Pseudomonadota > Gammaproteobacteria > Pseudomonadales > Azotimanducaceae > VXNE01. The sequence continues at coordinate 11,137 of VXNE01000689.1, read as the reverse complement.
GGTCCGCCCCGACGGCCGCCAAGGCGATAGGCGATCACCCGACGACCCCAGGCATCGGGTGCGGCGTCGCGCAGCGCGTTGGCGATCGTTAGCCCCGGGGGCGGCTCGATCCAGCCGGCGCGCAGGGGCAGTTCCGGCTCGAAGATCGGGATCGCGTTTTGCCGGGCAAGATACGATCCACCGTACCTGAAAGCGTGTACGCCGCCCTGGGCCCTGATCTGTCCCGCGACCACGGGCGAGGTCTGGCCGGGCAACCAGATCCAGACGAACGCCTCGCCGGTCCGTGCCGCGTCAGAAATCATCGTCGATCACCCGCACGGGTTTGCGGACCGACCGGGGCACCAGGGCCAGCTTGTCCTGCATGCGTTCCAGTTCGGGCGCCAGCGTCGTCGCTTCCGGAACGAACAGGTCCACCCCCACGAGCACCGCGGCTTCGAACATGAGGCCGACGCCTACGGAGGGGGCGCCCTTCTCGATGAGCTGAACGGTACTGCGGGCTACGCCGATGCGCGCCGCAAGATCCTGTTCCGTCATGCGCCGACGCTTGCGGGCGAGCTGGATCTGCCCCGCCAGGAGCAGCAGAGCTTCCTGGGTAAGCTTCGAGTAGCTGCGTGGGATGCGGGGCATCACGCCTTTCCGTGATCGGTTTACCGGTCAGGACTGTATATTGTGACTGACATTACAGTCAATCTCGGGCCCTCGCCCGTAGCGACCAGTGGGTATCGCGCGGGCGTCATGCATGCACATAGCCATCGCTCCCGCAGGGCTGTCTTGAGGTTGCGCGCACGGATTGCGTCAGTTCGGCCACCGCGCACCTGAGAACCTCCAAGGGGGATACCGTGATCGACGCCTCGCAGGGCCGCGCGTAAGGCGCCCGCCGAAGCGTCGGTGGAAGGAGTCTGATCGTGGCGTTCACGCCCTACTCGAAACGTCTGCGGGAACTGGCATCGACACGGGGCGATCAGGTCGCCCTGGTCGTGGAAACGCCCGACGCGACCGAGACCTACGACTTCCCCACGTACGACGAGCGGGTGGATGCGTTCGCGTCCGGCATGATGGACGCGGGGGTCAAAGCGGGCGGCGCGGTGATCGTCTGCGGTCCCAACTCGTCGGCAACGGTGTTCGCGACGGCCGCCACCTGGCGCCTGGGCGCGTTCAGCGTCGTCATCTCGGCGCGGGCGTCCGCGCAGGACCTTGCGGCCTACATCGAGATCCTGGGGGAGCGGTATCCGCGGGTCACGGTGGTGTCGGATCACCTGACGCCTGGCGCGGGCGCCGGTCACGTGCCGCTCGACGCGCTGCACGAGGGCCGGTGCGACCGCGAGATCGTCGACCACAATCCCGTCCCCGCCCGCGCCATTCCGAGCGGGGGCACCACCGGGCGTTCCAAGCTGATCGTGGATCCGGCGCCGGTCGGGTATTCGGACGAACCGATGCTGCTCTCGCCGCTGGGGTTCGACGACGTCGATTCGATCCTGGTCTACGGGCCCCTGTACCACACCGCCGGGGGCAACCTGCTGCACCTGGCCATCGCGAAAGGCTATCGGACCGTGCTGATGGACCGGTTCGACGCGATGCGCGCGCAACACCTGATCGAGAAGCACGCCATCGAGTTCCTGTTCGCCGTGCCCACGCACCTGCAGCGGTGGCTGAACCTGGGGGACGGCCTGCGCCGGGACGCGTTCCGCACCATCCGGAGCATGTACCACACGGCCGCGTACTGTCCCCCGGCGCTGAAGGAGCGGTGGCTCGAGTTCATGGGGCCCGAGCGGGTGTGGGAGGCCTAGGGCGCGACGGAAGGCACGGGCGCGATCATGATCCGCGGCGACGAGTGGCTCGAGCACCGGGGTGCGGTGGGGAAGGCCATGCCGTTCTGCGAACTCGTGATCCTGGACGACGACCAGGCGCCGGTGCCCACGGGCGAGATCGGGTTCATCTACATGCGGGTGGCGGGGGCGGAGACCGTGGACGACGGGCGGTCCGTGTACATGGGCGTCGAGGGTCCGCGCGTGACGCCGGACGGGTTTCGGACCGTGGGCGACATGGGGCGCCTGGACGAGGAGGGGTACCTGTACATCGCGGATCGCCGCACGGACATGATCATCACCGGCGGCGCCAACGTGTTTCCCGCGGAGGTGGAGGCCGCGCTGCGGGACCATCCGGGGATCACCGACGCCGCGGTGGTGGGCGTGCCGGATGCCGACTGGGGGCGGCGTGTCTGCGCAGTCGTCGTGCCCGCCGAAGCGGACTCGCCGCCGAGTGTTGCGGCGTTGGATGCGTACATGTCCGGCGCGGTCGCCAACTACAAGCGGCCGAAGCGGTACGAGTTCCGTGATGTCCTGCCGCTCACGGAAGTGGGCAAGCTGAACCGGCGGGTGCTCACGGAGGAGTGCACGGCGCGGTATGCGGCGGAAGGCGGGAAGGACTGAGAAGAGCTGAGCAGGCGGTGTCTGGAGCCAACTGGGTGGTCCGGGTTCTGGTCGGCTTGCCTCGAGTGATCGGAAAGAATCAATTGGCAAAGTAATCATTGCCAAAGCATCTTTTCCGGATTACGGTTCGGGCACCGGGTCCGTGATGGGGGACCATGGTACGGAACGTAACCGGGGCGCCCGTGGTCGGAGACGACCTGTACGGGCGAGAGGCCGAGATCGAGCGGTTGTGGACGGCGCTGGACCGCGGCGACAGCCTCCTCATGCTCGCACCCCGGCGGGTGGGAAAGACAAGCCTGATGCGGGAGCTGGAGTGGGATCCGCGCCTAACCTGGGATGTCGTTTACATCGACGTCGAAGACGCGAGTGGCGCCGCAGACCTGTTCGCCAGGGTGATCGCGGCGCTTGCCCGGGACGGCCGCTACCGGAACTGGCTCGAGGCCGGCAGGCTTCCTCACGCGCTCAGGAGCGTCTGGACTTCTCTCACGCAGGTCAAGGCTCTGGGCGTCGAACTCAAGAGAGCCGTAGGTCAGGACTGGGCGTCCACTGCCGACTACCTCGAGAGGCGGCTGGAGCGACTGCCGGAGGGGCGTCGCCTGCTCATCATCATCGACGAACTCCCGATACTGATCTCGCGGATGCTCGTTTCGGAAGGTGGGCGCGAGGACGCCGGGCTGCTGCTCGCCAGGCTCCGGCGCTGGCGGCAGACACCAGCGCTACGGGGCAAGGTACAGACGTTGATCGGTGGCTCGATCGGGCTTGAGGGCGTACTCCGTCGCGCGCGCCTGTCCGCCTCGATCAACGATCTGGCCCCGTTTCGCGTCGCGTCATGGAGCAGGCCGACCGCTGCCCGCTTCTTGAACGACGTGGGGGACGACGCCCAATTCCCACTGGCCGATCGGCGGATAGAGAGGATGCTGGACCTGCTCCGCGACTCCGTTCCGTATCACGTGCAGCTATTCTTCGCGGCCCTGCAGAACGACTGCGACGGAGCGCCGGGAGCACTCTCGTCGACGGTCATCGAGCGTTGCTTCGAGGAGCGCCTCACCGGGCCGGAAGGGACCCCTTACCTTGACCACTATGCCTCGCGCCTGGAATTCGTTTTCGATTCTCCCGCAAGGGAGTTCGCCTACGAGGTGCTGGCCCGGGCGTGTCGACTCGAGAACGGCGTCCCGCGCTCGGAGGTCGCCGCCGCGGGCGGTGCGCGCGCGGCACGAACAGGCGAGGTGTTGCAGGCTCTTGAAGCGGACGGCTACCTGGAGCGGCGCGGCGATCGTGTCGCGTTTCGATCCAACCTCGTGCGCGTCTGGCGGCGCAAGCAACGCGGTGCGGCATCGTGATTCGACAGCGCATCCACAACCCCGCCCAGTTGACGCCGGAGGAACTGAAGGCGTCCTTCATCGTCCGGCACGAAACCCTCGCACGCATGCTGCGAATCCTCGCGGAGCAAAAGCCGGGGCATCCGTGCCAGCACGTCATCGTGGTCGGCGCCCGCGGCATGGGCAAGACCGCCCTCGGGCTGTCCTTCCTGCAGGCGATTCGCGAGGACCCGGTGCACTCGTCGAGCTGGCAGCCCGTGCCCTTTCCGGAAGAGAGCTACGACATCGGCGACCTGGCCGACTTCTGGCTCGCCGCGCTCCAACACCTGACCGCGGCGACGGGACAGGAGCGTTGGGGCGCCAGGGCTGACGAACTGCGGGAAGACGAACCCGACGTTGAACGTTCAGCCGCCTACGCCTTGGCGGCGTTGCTCGACTTCTGTCAGGAGGAGGACAAGCGGTTGATCCTGTTCGTCGAGAATCTCGACATTCTCTTCGGACAACTCCGCGACGAGCGGGAAATCCATGCGTTACGTGCCGCGTTGATGGAACACCCGGAGATCCTTCTCGTCGGCTCGGCCAACGCGGTCTTCGACGCCATACAGAGCCATGGCGAGCCGCTTTACGAGTTCTTCCGGCTGGTCACGCTCCGCGGGCTGAAGCAGGAGGAATGTCGCGAACTCCTGAGGACCTTGGCGGATCGGCAGGCGGACGGCGCACATCCGGTCCCGCTGGACATCGAGAGAGGCCGCCTGGAGACCATTCGCCAACTGACCGGCGGCAATCCGCGTCTGCTCGTGCTCGCCTGCCGCATGCTGCTCGAGTCGCCGCTCGGATCCGCCATCGACGATCTGGAGCAGCTCATCGACGAGCAGACGCCCTACTTCAAGGCCCGCATCGAAGCGCTTCCGCCTCAGGCCAGAAAGGTCTTCCACTGCCTCGCCCAGGCCTGGTCACCCCTGCTGGCGCGGGAGGTCGCCGCCCACGCCAAGCTGGGTTCGTCCCACGCGAGCTCCCAACTCCGTCAGCTCATCGACAAGGGGTACGTGCGCGAGATGCGACGGCCCGAAGAGACGCGCGGCCGGTACGAGGTCAGCGACCGGTTCTACAACATCTACTACCTGCTTCGTTTCTCGCGCGCCGGCCGCGCGCGGCTGGAAAGGCTGGTCGACTTTCTCCAGCAGCTGTTTGGTCCCGCCGGAATGCGGCACACCTATACGGAGGCGCTGGAAGCGCTCCGGAAGGGCGCGTTTTCCGCCTCCGACGTGTCCGACTGGCTCTCCGTGCTTGGACCCAGGGTGGCAAGGGACCACGAATACCGGGAGCGGCAAGACTGGCTCGGGGGCGCTACGGCACTGGTGCGCGATCAGTCCGTGGGCGCTACGGACATGGCCGATGAACTTGCCCGGATCGTCGCCTCCGAGGGGTGGGGGCAGCCGGACATGGCGCGGGTGTTCTACGAAGGGAGCCACCAACTGGCCCTCGGGGATGCTGAGAAGGCGGAGTTGGCGTTTCGGGACGTGATAGCGACCGTACCGCGTGCGGAACCCTTCGCACAGGGCGCGCTCGGAAAGGCCCTTTACGATCAGGGACGATTCGAGGAGGCCGTCACGGCGTTTGAGAGTGCCGCGGCGCGTTCCGCCAACCACGAAGAACAATGGGTGCGGGGCCTTGAAGGACTCGCCTCATTAGGCGCGTCCTATGCGCTGCTTCGGTTGGCTCGAACGGATGCGGCGGTCAGTGCCCTTGAGCGCGCTCTGGCGATCGCCCCGCCTACCGATCAAGCGCCGCAGCAGATATACGCCCTGGTGCTATGCCGCCTGGGTGACGAGTTCGTTCCGGTCGGGCGGACCGACTGTGCGATGCAGGCTTGGTCACGCGTTACAGGAGTCGCAGAGCCGAACGAGGGTGTGGAGCTACGCGAGCTACGAACCTTCGCCGCGAAGAGGCAAGTTGTCCGCCTGCTGGACGAAGACCGGCTCGAGGAGGTCCGTGTCCTCGTGACGAGGGTTGTTGAATGTAGCCGACCAGACGATCCGCCACGACTGAGGCATTCGGTAATGGCCCTCACTTTCGCGATGACCCTTGCATCCGCCAAATTGAAGCAGTCGCAAGACTTGGTCGATACCCTGGGCCAACTGTCCGATTATGTTCGACCCGGCGATCCGGACAACGTGCGCAGGGAGTCGGCTCTCGGTCTTGCGATCTCTACCGCAGCCTTCGCGGCGTTGGGGTACACCGAGGCCGCGGAGACGGTTGCTCATGAGGCAACGAAGGTTGACCCGACTTGCGCGGACGGGTGGTGCGCGCTGGCTGAAGCGGTGCTGGGCCGCGGACCGCGCCCGCGTCTGGCGGAAGCCGAGCGTCATGCGCGTCGCGCCCTCAAGCTAGCACCGGATGACGAAGGCGCGCTGCTGACGCTGTATGCCGTGCTCAAGCGACGGAGGAAAGGCGCGGAAGCGAGGGAACTGCTGGCGCAGGTGCCCCAAGCCAGCAGTATCGACGCCGGACAACGGCACTTGCACCGTTGGACGCAGGCGATGATCTCGCAGATCGCCGCGGGGCACGCCGCGCAGGTTCGTCAAATGCTCGCTGCCGGCGGCTTGGCGGAATCCCTCGAGCCCCTCTGGCACGCAGCGCGCGCCGAGCTCGGCGAAGACGTCGGTCCGCTCCCTGCGGAAGTCATGGACGCTGTGGAAGAGGTCCGGCGCCGGGTCGCCGAGGAGCGCGACTGACCACGCAGCAAACGACGAGTTGGAGATTCAGGGGTGACTGAGCCCATGTCGCTGGAAGAGACCGTCTGGGCCGATCCCGGAGGGATGAGCGGAACACCCTGTTTCCGCGGTACGCGCGTGCCTGTCGAGCAACTGTTCGACTGGCTCGCGGACGGCATCGCGCTCGACCAGTTTCTCAAGGACTTCGCGTTGGACCGGAGAGCCGCGGAGGCCGTTCTGCGCGAGGGCTGCTCGGCCGTCTGCACCGCGGCCCGCAAGCATCCCGACTGCGCGACTCGGATTTAGACCACGCGACCCGGGCACGTCACTCACGTGTCCCGTAGAAACACACTGGTCTATACCCCCAACGCCCCATGGCGTGGAGCTCGGCTCCCTGCTCTTCCCCGAAGTGCCGCGCGAAGGCCTCGGAAGGCTTCGAGCGGCCCTCCCTCTTCTTGCGCTGCTCGCGAATCAGGCGCCGCACGAACTCTTCCACCGACATCCCGATCTTGCGGGCTTCGCGCTCGAGCCAGGCGCTGTCTCTGGGATCGATGTCGCGCACGGTAATGCTGGACCTCAATGCAGCGCCTCCCGCTCTGTCGCCCCGCGGCTAGTGAGCCCGTGAACGCGAGTTAATCATGCAACCAACCTTGGCCGGTCGGGAAGACCAGTTTTGGGCCACTCCGCCGGGTTGTGCCGGATCGCCCTCCCCCAGTAGCCTCGCCGCAAGCGTGTGTTCCCGCTCAGTCCGCGACATCACCGCCCAATCGGAGGCGCCCATGCATGAGATCTCCCCACCCGAGCTCAAACGCCTCCTGCTCGGCGACGACGAAATCGCGCTGCTCGACGTCCGTGAGGAGGGCGCATTCTCGGAGGCCCATCTTCTGTTCGCCGCGTGTGTCCCGTTCAGTCGCATCGAACTCCTGGTCGGCGACCTCGTGCCGCGCAACGACACGCCGGTCGTTGTCGTCGGCGAAGGGGAGGATGGCGACCTGGACCGGCGTGCCCTGGAGCGGCTGCGCGGGCTCGGTTACGCGGACGTGCGCGTGCTGGCGGGGGGCGTCGCGGCGTGGCAGGCGGCCGGTTTCGAACTCTTCTCCGGCGTCAACGTGCCAAGCAAGGCGTTCGGGGAGTTCGTCGAACACACCTGCGAGACCCCTCGTCTCACCGCGCCCGAGGTCAAGCGCATGCTGGACGAAGGGCGCGACGTGGTGATCGTCGACGCGCGGCCGTTCGAGGAGTACACGCGGATGAACATCCCGTCCGCGACAGACATGCCGGGCGCCGAACTCGCGTTCCGCATCCACGACATCGCGCCGGATCCCGAGACGTTCGTGGTCGTGAATTGCGCGGGGCGAACGCGGTCGATCATCGGCGCGCAGAGCCTGATCAACGCGGGCATCGGGAACCCGGTCGCGGCGCTGAAGGACGGGACCATGGGCTGGCACCTGGCGGGGTTCGAGCTGGAGCATGGTTCGACTCGCACGGCGCCTGCACCGAGCGCTGGCGGAATGGCGAAGGCGTTGGCCGCCGCGGAGCGCGTGGCCGAGCGGTTTGCGGTGCGGACCGAGGACGCCGCGACCGTCGACCAGTGGCGGCGGACGGAGGGGCGCACCACCTACCTGCTCGACGTGCGCTCCCCGGAGGAATACGCCGAGGGGCATCTGCCTGGCTACCGCAACGCGCCGGGCGGCCAGCTCGTACAAGCAACCGACCAGTTCGTGGCCGTGCGCAACGCGTGGCTGGTGCTCGCGGACGACGTCGGCGTGCGCGCCACCATGACCGCGTCCTGGCTGCTGCAGATGGGCTGGCCGAACGTGTACGTGCTGGAAGGCGGCATCGGTTCGGGCGCGCTGGTGACCGGTGCGTGGGAGCCGACGGTGCTCGGGACGCGCGGCGTCGCGAGCGTCACCACCGACGAGCTTGCCGCGCGCCTCGACGCGGTGCGCGTCGTCGATCTCGGGCCGAGCCCGGCGTACGAGCGGCACCACATCCCCGGGGCGGTGTGGTGTGTGCGTTCGCGCCTCGCGGCGGCGTTCGTGGACATCCCGGCAGACGTCGACGTCGTGCTCACGTCCCCCGACGGCACGCTTGCGGAGATCGCGCTCGAGGAGGCGCGCGGGCTTGGCGGACACCGGGTGGAAGCCCTGCAGGGCGGCACCGAGCGGTGGCTGGCCGACGGGCATGAAACGGAGGCCGGCCTCGTGCGCACTGTCGGTCCGACGGACGACGTCTGGTACAAGCCCTACCAGCATCGCGACTCGCAGGAGAAGTTCATGCGCGAGTACCTGAGCTGGGAAGTGGCGCTGGTCGGGCAGATCGAGCGGGATGGGACGACGCGCTTCCGTACGTTCTGAGGGTTGCGGGACGGGCTCATGCGGCGATAGCGCCACCAACTCCGACTCACCAGACTACGCGGGTCGCGTATAGTCGACGCCCGCCGAACGCCAGGCTTGGCGCAAGGCGTGGAGGCAATCGAACATGACTGAACGCAACATCACCGCCGAGGTGCTCGACGGCCTGCGCGAAATCCGCGAGCACCGGGCCGGCAGGCTTACGCTGCGCACCGTGCGGGTCGAGCCTCGACCGCTGCCCGAGCTCACGCCGGAGACCATCCGCGACATTCGGTCCCGGCTCGACGTGTCCCGGGCGGTCTTCGCCCACATGATCCGCGTCCCCGTCCGCACCGTGGAACGCTGGGAGCAGGGCCGGTCCAGGCCCCCTGACACAGCCGCCGCCCTGGTCCTCATGGCGCAGAAATACCCGGACACGTTTGAGCGCCTCGCCTCACTCTAGCGCCCCATGGCCGGCCCGCTGCCTCACAGGCGCTCGGCAACGGCTCCGCCCGCCGCCCAGCCACGCCGTCCGTTCTTCCCTCCTCGCCCCGGTACATTCCGTCGGTTGCGGGAGCGGGCTACCCGGCCATAGGCTGTCCACACATCGCGGGAGAGGTTCCATGGGTTATTCCCTCACCGAGTTCTGTCACGACGTGCGCGCGATCCTCCGGGAAAGCGACGACCGCGAAGGTCGCGAGCAGGTCCGGCAGAAGCTCGAGACGCTCCTGGGCGACCGGGACTTCTGCGCGACGTACGTCGGGCCCGGCAACGACGCCGGCATGGAGCAGATCTACGAGGATCCCGAGCTCCACTTCTGCGTCCTGGCCTACAACATGACGGAGCCGCGCACCTCGCCGCCGCACGATCACGGCGCGTCGTGGGCCGTGTACGGCCAGGCTGCCGGGCACACGGACATGACCGTGTGGTCCACGACGGACGACGCGGGACGCCTCGAGCCGGTGCGGACCTTCCGCCTGGCGGCTGGACAAGCCGGGCTGTTCGACGTTCGCGAGATCCACTCGATCGACTACACGGCGGGGGCCAAGTTCGTCCGGGTGACCGGGGTGGACATGACCGACCAGGAGCGGCGGGTGTTCGACACCGCGACCGGGGAAGTGCGGGAAGTACAGGGCGTCAGTACGAGCACGGCGCGCTAGTGAACGATACCGGGTCGGGCGATCATCCGGACCTGGCACGTCTGATAGCGCAACTGGGAGAGGTGCCCGCCTTCCCGGAACGGCGGTCCATCCATCGCGAAATCTCCGAGGAAGAGCGCAGCTATCTGGAAGGCCTCGGCTCTTCAGACAGCGGGCGGCCCTTGCAGGACGTCATTGAAGACCTGACCGGGTCCGTCCTGCCGAACAGCATGAACATGGCGCATCCGCGCTCGTTCGGGTTCATCCCGAGTGCACCGCTGGCATCCGCCTGGCTGATCGACGCAATCGTCTCCGCCTACAACCCGTTCTCGGGAAGCTGGCTGCAGGGGTCCGGGCCGGCAACGATCGAACTCGCCACCATCGACATCCTGAGGCGGCAGGTCGGGCTGCCGGAGACCGCCGGCGGCGTGTTCCTGTCGGGCGGGTCCATTGCCAACATGACGGCGCTGACCGCGGCCCGGATGAGCCGCCTGAGCGAAGACGAGTGGCCCGACGCGATCGCCTATGTGACGGCGGAGGCGCATTCCTCCGTGCGCAAGGGATTACGGTTTATCGGCGTTCCCGACGCCAACGTGCGGACGGTCGCTGCCGACGGCGCGGGGCGGCTGGATCCGGGCTCCCTGAAAGCCGCCATCGAGAAGGACCTGGGTGAGGGACATCGTCCATTTGCGGTGACGGCGACATTCGGGACCACCAATACCGGCGCCATCGATCCGATTGCGGAGATCGCGGAAGTTACTTCGCGGTACGGGGTCTGGCTGCACGTCGACGGTGCGTACGGCGCAACGATTGCGTTCTCTGCCGACCACCGCGACCTGGCCCGCGACCTCCAGTTCGCCGACAGCCTGTCCTGGGACCCGCACAAGTGGCTGTTCCAGACCTACGTGAGTAGCTGCCTCCTGGTCCGGGACCGGCGCTCGCTGCTCGACAGCTTCGGCACGCAGGCGGACTACCTGCGCGATGCCGAAGCGGACCCGCGCAAGCCGAACTACTGGGACTACGGACCGGAGATGACGCGTCCGGCACGGGCGGTGCGGTTGTGGGCGACGCTCCAGGTGCTCGGCCGGCGCGCCCACCCCCCCCCCCCCACCACCCGCGGGGGGGGGGCGGCCCGCGCCCGCCGCCCCCCCCGGGGAAATGACCATTTGAGGGGTGTGTACGCCACCCCACCCCCGGAAAATA
>VXNE01000587.1 GCA_009840715.1 Gammaproteobacteria bacterium | reverse complement strand
CAAACGCCTGGTGGGCGTCTTCTACGGCGCCTACGCGTTCGTGATCAAGGCCACGGCCGGTATCGGCGGCGCCGTCGCGGGATTCGCGCTGGACCTGATCAACTGGCCGAAAGGCGAGGCTGTCAGGGCGGCCGACATACCTCCGGACACGTTGTTCCTGCTTGCGATGATCGCCGGACCGGGGCTTGCGCTCGGATACATCCCCGCGATCTGGTGTTTCAGCCACTATCGACTCGACCGTCGCAAACACCATTCCATCGTGACAGCGCTCGACGCGCGCCACTCAAAGATCATGTCCGTGACCAATCGCGGCAAGTAGATCGTTCGCTTGCCGGCGTTCGATTTCACCGGCCCGATGATCCTGTCTTGTCAGCCCGCTGCCCCCGGCGATTGGCATAGAAGACATACATATACGCATCGAATTCGCTATCCCACGGCAATTTTCCGGCCTCCTGGGTGTTTTAAAACACGTTACAAAACTACCATGACGGTGAATCGGCCATGGGAGGTCAGCAGTCTTTCATCTCCTTTTGACTGCGCTTTACGGTAGGCAAGCCCGCTACATCCGCGCGTGGACCGTCAGCCCGATGGCCCTCGGTCGATTCAGGTAGATCCGGTTGAACCCGGCCAGGTTCTGGTCATAGGTGAGTTCGGCGCGTTCGTTGTTCAGATTCGTGGCGAACAGCTCTACCCGCCATGTTGCCGTCTCAACGCCGCCGCGCACATTGACCAATGTGTATGACGATAACTCTTTTGCCCCACGGCTCTGATGATTGAGGTCATTCCAGCGGCTGCCGGTATGGCTCATATCCGCTCGGACGTAGAACCCATATTCGCCGCGCTGCGGGAAGTGATAGGTCACCGCCCCATAGCTGGACCATTCGGGCGCCCACGGTAGCGTCGTACCGTTGGGTACGCCAAGCGCTACAAAGTCCTCGGTAAGTTCAGCCTTGCCGTAGGAACCTGAGAGACTGAATTCCAGGTTTGCCGTCGGCCGACTGACCAGCTCCAACTCCACGCCTCGCGATTGCGCCTCGCCCCCGTTCTCTACGAAAGGATATGCGCAAGCGAGGTTGCGCGTGCCCTGAATTTTCTCCCAGTCGATCTGGTACACGGTAGCATTGACGGTGAGTCGCTGATCGAGCCAACTGGTTTTTGCGCCCAATTCGTAACTCCAGGCGGTCTCCGAATCGTAGGATGGAGGCGTGGTGCTCAGGCCGAGCTCCGCGAGATCCTCACCGCAGAGGTCCTCCGGGACCGGATCATTCGTGCCACCGAGGCGGAAGCCCTTCGAGGCGACCGCATACAAGAAGGCGTCGTCAGTTGCCTGATAGCTGATTTGAAACTTGGGATGGACGTCGCTTTCATCGGCCTGCCCGATGAACACGCCCACGGCACCGTTAAAGAGGCCGTCCCAGTAGGTCCTCGTATCCTGCGTGACATCGAACCAGCGTGCGCCGACCGTGGCTGTCCATTGGTCGGTCAGCGCGTAAACTCCTGAACAAAACTCTCTACAGAAGGCGCGTCGACCGCCGGGGCTGGGATTTGCACCCCGAAGAAGGCCTCGGTTATATAAGTCACATCGACGTGGTCTTCGTGTTGCCGGTCCAGGTACGACGTCGAGGACAACAAACTTGCCCATTCAAAATCGTAGTTCAATTCCAGATTGTAAATCGCGAACTCGTCTATCACAGGTTGGCGTGAAGGCGCCCATTGTTCGAACTCATCAACATCGTAACGTGGATCGTTGGTAGCGGAGTTTCCTGTCGCGTAACGCAAGCCGCCCCTCTCCAGATCCTGGTAGAGCACTTTGGCGAGCGCGCCGAACTTATCGGTGAACTGGTGCGAGTAGGCAACCCTGACACCCCACATGCGCGCATGGTCGACGTTCTCCTCCGACATCGCGACATTATCTATAAACCCGCTGGTATCGTGGTAGTAGCCCACGATGCGCAGCGCGGATTGGCCCTCGACCACAGGAATGTTGACCATGCCGTCCAAGGCGTAGTTCTCATCGCCCTCGTCCTGGGAAGCGATGGTCGCGTTGACTTTGGCATCATAGGCATCGGGGTTCGGCTTGTTGGTAATCACCAGCACCGTCCCCGCCAGGGAACCAGACCCGTATAAGGTTCCCTGCGGGCCGCGCAACACCTCCACGCGCTCGACATCGAACAGGTTTGGATCCAGGGCGTTTCGGGCGCTGGAAACCGGCACCTCGTCGATATAGACGCCGACCGACTCCTTCGCCTTCGGAGCATCTTGGCGTACCGCTTCCGTTGTCACGCCCCGGATGGTGATCTGAGTCTGCCCGAGGCCACGATCGATGAACGAAAGGCCAGGTATCGAGCGCGCGTATTCGGTAAAGCCCGTTGCGCCCATGTTCTCCAAGTTCTCCCCGGTGATCGCCGAGACGGTCGCGGCGGTGTCCTGCAAGGATTGTTCACGCCGCAATGCGGTGACCACGATTTCTTCGATCACCGCGCCGGACGGCGTGGTGTCGGTCGCGCCCATAACGCTATTGCTCGCTAGAGCGCTGATGAATAACAACCCATTGAATCTAAGCGACATTTCTGTCGTCATGCGTGTTCCTCCCCTCGGCAACCACACCAATATGGTGAGCTACCACAATGTGGCTAGCTTCCGTAATGGAGGCACTAGCACAGTGGCTTGGGGAAGTCAAGGGGCGCGGGTGGCCGCGCTGGGAGGACGCGCCGACCACCTTGGCGCCGGTGTCTCCGGCGTCCGGTCGGGCGGCGTCAGCGCACGTCGAGATCCGCGAAGTCCGGCTCCCGTAGCGCGTTCCACACCTCGAGCGGCGTCAGCGGATTCTGCGTCGCCGAGCGCCCGAACTTCGTCCAGTAGTAGTTCTCCGCGCGGGAGTCGCTCCACGCCATGCCGCGGTTGCGTTCGTCGAGCATCTCGTTGTAGCGCCGGTAAGGCTCCTCCTGGACGTCGATCGACTTGCGCTCGTCGAGGATGAGCCGCTCGATGCACTTCAAGGCGTAGAGCGTTTCCATCTCCTGGAACGCCGGGACCAGGAGGCCGCCATTCGTGTTCGGACCGTACAGCGTCCACAGGTTGGGGCAGCCCGGGATCATCGCGCCCAGGTAGCCCTGGGAGCCGGTCTTCGACCAGAGTTCCTCGACGGTCCTGCCACCGCGGCCGGTGATCGACATGGGGAACAGGTACTCGGTCGCCCGGAATCCGGTCGCATAGACGATGGCATCCACTGCGTGAACCTCGCCGTCATCGGTTTCGACGCCGGCTTCGGTGATCCCCCGGATGCCATCGGTGACGAGCGTGACGTTCTCGCGCTGGATCGCGTCGAGAATGCTGTACTCCGGGTCGACCAGCACCGGACGCGCCGACAGGACGGGGTGTTCCGGCGTCATCTTCCGGACCAGGTCGGGATCCCCCAGCTTCTCTTCCAGGAACGCGATGCAGTTGTCCCGCGCGGCCTTGTTGACCGGGCTGGTCGCGTGCTCGTCCTCGAAGTGCGGGTCGATCGTCGCGAGCGGCCCGAACCCCGCGATGAATCCCCCCGCGATGCGCAGGCGCATGAAGTTCGTGTGGTACGGCAGGTTGCGATCCAGCCAGGGCACCTGCGACTGGAACGGCGAGCGATAGCCCGGAGCCCCGAAGAGCCACTGGGGCGTGCGCTGGAAGACCGCGACATGCCCGGCTTCGAGCGCCAGTTCCGGCACCATCTGGTAGCCCGTGCAGCCCGTGCCGATGACCGCCACGCGCTTCCCCTTCGGATCGAACTCGGCGGGCCACCGGGCCGTGTGCCAGGACGGGCCCTGGAAACGTTCCATACCGGGGATGTCCGGCATGTTCGGGCGGTTGAGGAAGCCGACCGCCGTGATCACGGCGTTCGAGCGCAGCGTGCGCCGGCCTTCCGGGCCGTCGACGGCGATGTCCCACATCGAGGCCGCCTCGTCCCACTCGAGCGAGCGGACCTCCGTGTTGAAGGTGATGTCGCCGCGCACGTCGAACGTGTCGGCCACCCAGTTGAAGTACTTGCGGTTCTCCGTCCAGGGACAGAACGGATACGCGTAGCTGTAGTCGACGCCGAAGACGTGGGTATAGAGCCGGCTCGGGGTGTCCACCCGCGCGCCCGGGTAGCGATTCTCGTACCAGGTGCCGCCGACACCGTCATTCTTCTCGATGACCGAAAACGGTATCCCTGCCCGCTTGAGCTGGATGGCCGCGTTGAGACCCCCCATGCCGGCGCCGATGACGGTGACCGAGAAGTCCTCGCGTCGCGGCGTCGGCTCCCGCGACCATTCGAGGCCGCGTGCCCAGGGATTCAGCGCCAGCTCCTCGAGCCACAGGTCCAGCGCATCGGTCTCGGGGTCCGAGCCGATGGTCAGGGTCATGCTGGTCAGCAGGCGTTCGGCAGGACCGATGCCCAGGTCGCCGGCGCCACGGTCCCGGTAGGACTTGAGGAACTCGGCGGCCTTGCGCCGCACGAGGGCGGCATCCTCCTCATCCAGCGTCAGGCCGCCGAACAGGCCGCCGCCCCGGCGCACCACGGGGGTCGTCGCCGCGATCTCCTCATCGCCCGTGAGTTGGTAGATCAGACCCCTCAGCACCATCGGGTCGCCGTGGGCCGTCGCGTCGTCAATCGTTGCGTCGCTCGCCCCGAGCAGCTCTTCGCGGACCGGGGCACCTGCGAGCGAGTCGTGCCCGCTCAATTCCTGGATTGCTTCTGCCATGCCGACGAGTATATGCAGGCAAGCCGCCCGGGCGGTAGCACCGACTTACCCACCTGTTTCCCGGACCCGATCCACGACCCGCATCAGCGCCGCGGCGATCTCGTCCGGCACTTCCTCCTGCAGGAAGTGGCCGCCCTCAGTTTCGGTCACCCCGGCATTCGGGAAGCTCCGCCGCATGGCCGGGAGCTGACCACCCAGGATCGGGTCGTGCTTCCCCCAGACGATCTCCGCGGGAATGTCCAGGCCCTGAACGTACTGCCCGATCGCCGTCATCGCGGGCATCGAGGGATGGTCCGGTCCGTTGGGCACCATGCGCATCATGGCGAGCGGCGCCTTGTCGTTGCCGCTCTCTTCCACCGGGCGGGCATAGAGTTCCAGCACCTCGACAGGGAGGGAGTCGGGGTCGCCCTGCGTCCGCGGCAGGTTCCTGAAGATCGAGAGGAGCACCTCGAAGACGAGCTCTCCGACGACCGGTCTCGCGGCCATCCGGTGGCCCTGCGAAAGGTCCCCCTCTCCTTCCCTGTCACCGAAGAGAGTGTTCAGCACCACGACTCCCTTCAGCAGCTCCGGCGATCTCGCGAAGGCCCCCATGCCGATCGGTCCACCCCAGTCCTGCCCTGCGTAAACCACTCCGGCCAACTGCAGCTTCCTGAGAACACCGCCGATCCAGCGGATATGGTTGTCCAACGTGTGCTCGCGCGCCGGCACCTTGCTGGAGAATCCCAGCCCCACCAGCGTCGGCATGATCACGCGGACCCGATCGGTCGGCAGCGCCGCAGCCACCTTCCGGTATAGGAATCCCGATGTGGGGTTGCCGTGCAGGAGCACGAGCGGGAAGCCGGAGCCCACTTCGAGCACGTGCACCTTGATGCCGGGTTCGACCTCGACGAAGTAGCTCGCGTACCCGGCCGTGACGAACGTCGCCGCGTCCTCCGGCAGGCGGAACGCTTCAAAGTCGCCGGCGTCCAGGGTCACCACTCCATCCCCGGTCGGCACGACCCGCTCTCCATCCCGTGTGATCGCAATCACGAAGATCAGCGCAGCGGCCGCTACCACCCCCAACGCCATGAGAATTCGTGACTTCAAGGCTTTTCTCCCATGCTGTCGCGATCCGGTGCCGTTCCCACCCCACGCTCCGCGAGCCAGATACCGCCGAGGACGAGCGCGAGGGCGACGCCGTGATAGACGCGGAAGTCCTCGCCCAGGTACCCCACGGCAATGATGGCAGCAAACACGGGCACGAGGTTGATGAAGGTCCCGGCTCGGCCCGGTCCGATGATCTCGACGCCCCGAATGAACATGATCTGGGCGAGAAACGACGGGAACAACGCCACCAGCGCGACGATGCCCCAGCCCCGCAGCGTCGGCGCCTGGAACTCGCCCAGCCAGGCTTCCGCGGCCACCATGGGCACGGATGCGAGGAACGCCGATGCCGCGAGCACCGTGAACAACCCGAGCGCCGTCGACGCCGGCCGTCGCCGCAAACCCACCGTGTACCCAGCGTAGAGCATCGTGGCGAGCACCACGAGCAGGTCCCCCTGGTTGAAGCGCAGTTGCAGCAGGCGGTCCACCTCCCCGGCGGACGCAACGACCACCACCCCAACCAACGTCACGCCGACGCCGACCCACTGCGGCGTCCGCGTCGGCGTCCGGTACGCGAGCAACGCTCCCGCCAGCACGAACACCGGCATCATGCCCTGGATGATGCCCATGTTGATGGCCGTCGTGTGGTGGGCGGCGATGTAGAAAAGGCCGTTGAAAACGGCGAAGCCAAGCGCGCCCATGGCAAACAGGAACCCGAGATGCGGCTTCAGGTTCGGCCAGTCGCGAACGAGGCTCTTCGTGTTGAACGCCACCAGCAGAGCCACTACCAGGAGCCAGCGCAGCGCCACCACCACCATCGGCGACGCCTCGCCGACAAGCAGTTTCGCGAACGTGGTATTGGCGCCGAAGCAGATCGACGTGCAGGTGAGAAGGAGGTAGGCGCGCACGACCCGTCACGTCGTTTCCACGCGACCGAATGGTCGGCGCTCGCGACCCGTTACGCAAGGCGCCCGATCTCGTATGATCCCGATGGTTCAAGTGGGCCAACAGGAGGGGTCAGGACCATGCGGACCGTTCTATCTCCCGACGCTCCCTCGTTCCGGGACGGCGCTTCCCTGATCGCCGTGGCGCTGGCGAGCCTGTGCCTCGCGGCCCCGGCGGCCGGAGACTACAGCCCCCCGCGCACGGCCGAAGGCCATCCCGACCTGTCGGGCGTGTGGGACTTCCGGACCCTGACGCCCCTGGAACGGCCGGAAGACCAGCAGGCATTCCTGAGCCCCGAGCAGGCCCAGGACATCGAGGCCAAGGCGGACGCGGTGTCGGCCGCGCAGCACGCACCGAGCGATCCGGACCGGCCGCCTCCGCCGGAGGGCGACGCCACGCCGTACAACGCCTTCTGGTTCGATCACGGCGCGCGGGTCAGCGGGGACCGGCGCTCGTCGCTCCTGATCGACCCGCCCGACGGGCGGCTGCCGCCGACCCAGCCCGGCGTGAAGCGCCAGGTTATGGGGGATGACCAGCCGGAGGACTCGCCCGTCAGGCTGCTGGTCGGCGGCGTCGGCGCTGCCGATCCCGAGAGCCGCGGGCTCGCCGAGCGGTGCATCGTCGGATTCAACGCGGGACCGCCGATCTGGCCCGGCGGCTACAACCAGAACCTCAAGATCGTCCATGCACCCGGCTACGTCGTGGTGTTCATGGAGATGGTGCACGAGGCCCGGATCATTCCCACCGACGGCCGCGGGCGCCCGCCGATGGACATACGCCCATGGACGGGTTCGTCTCTCGGCCGCTGGGAAGGGGACACGCTGGTCGTCGAGACGGCAAACTTCCCCGGGAAACGCTCGAGCTTCGCGCCCACGCCATTCCAGTCCGTCGGCACGGCCGAGCACATGCGGCTCACCGAGCGCTTCAGTCTCGTGGCCGACGACACGCTGCGCTACGAGTACACGGTGGACGACCCCGCCACCTATACACGGCCATTCACCGTGGCTCAGCAGATGCGCAAAAGCGAGGAGCAGATCTACGAGTACGCCTGTCACGAAGGGAACTACGGCCTGCGCAACATCCTGACGGGAGCGCGCATGCAGGAGAAACTGGCGGCGGCCGGCAGCGAGTAGACTTCGTCCGCGCCAGGGAAGCACAAGACCAGGAGAAGGAAGCAGTATGTCCGAACAGACCGCCGAGGTTCTCGCACCCCGGGAGGCAGCCGGCGCAGCGCCCGACTACGAGGTCGTCGTCATCGGCGCCGGCGTCGCCGGCATCTACCAGATCAAGCGGCTGAAAGACCTGGGCGTTCGCGCCACCGTCCTCGAAGCCAACCCCGACCTCGGCGGCACCTGGTACCACAACCGCTATCCCGGCGCGCGCTTCGATTCGGAGAGCTTCACGTACGGTTACTCGTTCTCGCGCGAACTGCTGGACGAATGGCACTGGACGGAGCAGTTCTCGCCGCAGCCCGAGACGCTGCGTTACCTGCACTACGTCGTCGACAAGTTCGGGTTGCGCGAGCACATGCAGTTCGACGCAAGGGTGGAGGCGATGGTCTTCGACGAGGACACCGACACTTGGGTCCTCGGGCTCGACGACGGCCGCACCATCACGACGCGGTTCGTCGCGGCCGCCGTGGGCGTGCTGTCGACGCCGACGCTCCCGAGGATCGAAGGCATCGAGAGCTTTGAAGGGCCGGCCTTCCACTCCTTCCACTGGCCGCACGACCCGATCGATCTCTCCGACAAGCGCGTCGCGGTGATCGGAACGGGCGCCACGGCCATCCAGCTCATCCCCGAGGTCGCGAAGGAGGCCCGAACGCTGACCGTGTTCCAGCGGCGTCCGAACTGGGCCGCACCGCTCAACAACGCGCCCATCTCCGAGTCCGAGATGGCCGAGATCCGCACGCGCTACGACGAGATCTTCGCCACCTGCGCGCGCACGCCCGGCGGTTTCGAGCACGAGCCGGACCGGCGCGGCTTCTACAACGTGAGTCCCGAGGAACGCCGCGCGCTCTGGGACCGTCTCTACGACGCGCCGGGGTTCGCCATCTGGCTCAGGAACTTCGTCGAGATCTTCATGGACGAGGACGCGAACGCCGAACTCTCCGAGTACATCGCCGACCGCATCCGGCAGCGCGTGCATGACCCGGTCGTCGCGGAGAAGCTCATCCCGAAGGACCACGGGTTCGGCGTCCAGCGGCTGCCGATGGAGACCGGGTACTTCGAGGCGTACAACCGCGACAACGTCGAACTCGTCGACAGCACCGAAACCCCGATCGTCCGCATCACGCCCACCGGACTCGAGACGACCGAGCGCACGTTCGAGTTCGACGTCATCGTGTACTCCACCGGCTTCGACGCGTTCACCGGCGGCATGGACCGGATCGACATCCAGGGACCGGGCGGGCGACGGCTACGGGACAAGTGGGCAGAGGGCCCGGTGACCTATCTCGGCCTCATGGTGGCAGGCTTCCCCAACCTGGTCATGCTGGGTGGACCCCAGGGCGCCGCGACGAACTTCCCGCGCGGGCTGGAGTTGGCCGTCGACTGGGTGACGCCGTTCCTCGAGTACATGTGGACGCACGGTTATCGCCGGTTCGACGCGGAGGAAGCCGCCGAGGCGGAGTGGTTCGAGCACGTCAAGGAGATGTACGAGGGGCTTCTCCTGCGCACGGCGAAGAGCTGGATCACCGGGTACAACTCGAACCTCGACGGGCACGAGTACGGCAAGACCCGCTACAACATCTACAACGGCGGCGGCCCGAAGTACGCGCGGCTCCTGCGCGAGATGACGGAGAACAGCTACGCGGGCGTGAGGTTCCGGTAGGGGCGACCCTCGTGGTCGCCCGGAACGTCGACGCGTTCGACACGGGAGGGGACAAGCCCCTCCCCTACCCCCGCGCGGACAACCCTCCGTCCACCGGCAGGCATACGCCCGTGATGTAGCGCGCGTCGTCTGACGCGAGGAACAGCGCGGCGTACGCGACGTCCCAGCCCGTGCCCTGCCGACCCAGCAACGGCACCTGGCGCGCCCGCTCCGCCCGGATCTCGTCGCGGGACCGGTCCTGCTCCCGCGCCCGGCGCTCGATGGCCATCGGGGTGTCCATCAGGCCCGGCATGATCGCGTTGACGCGGATGCCGTAGCGGGCGTTGTGGATCGCCATCGACTTCGTCAGCGCGTTCATGCCGGCCTTCGAGACGCCGTAGGTCATGTTCATGTGCGCGCCGTGCGCGGCCATGGACGAGATGCCCACGATGACGCCCGACCGCTGCGCGCGCATGGTCGGCAGCGCGTGCTTGCAAGTGAGGTAGTAGCCGGTCAGGTTGAGCGTCATGATGTCGGACCAGTTCTCGCTGGCGAGTTCCGCCACCTCGCCGTCGCCCTGGCTCTTGCCGACGTTGTAGTGGAGCACGTCGATCCGCCCGAAGCGTGCGGTGGCTTCTTCCGCGATCGCCCTGCAGCCGGTCTCGTCGGTAACGTCCGCTACGAGGACGTTCGCCTGGAACCCCTCGTCGGCAATCATCGCCCGGGTCTCCTCCGCCCGTTCCTCGACGTGGTCCACCAGCAGCAGCTTCGCGCCCTCGCGCGCGTAGGTGATCGCTGCGGCGCGGCCGTTGCCGATGGTCTCTCCCGGCGTCTGGCCCGCGCCGACGACGACGCACACTCGATTCTCAAGCTTCATGACCGCTCCTTCGCTAGCCCGCACCGCCAGAGCCTACGGCATCTTCCGTCTCGTATACTCCGGCGCGACTCCCGCGACCCATCACCCACACGGAGCGAGACCTTGGGCACCAAGAACTTCCTCCCGGACGAGGCGACCTTCGCCGCACTGGGCAACCTTCCGGACGACGAGCCCGTGGTCATGCTGAACCTGCTCGAGCTGGCGGACGACGGCGGCGAGTCCTACGGGAGGTACGGACGGGTCGTGCTGCCCCAACTCCAGAAGCGGGGCGCACATATCCTCTACAACGGCACCCCACTCTCCGACGACCCCGCGGCGGGGCATTGGGACCGCGTGGCCCTCGCGTACTACCCGAGCAGGGCGGCCTTCCTCGACATGATGGCGGACCCGGACTACCAGGCGGGTTTGCCCTACCGCACCGCGGGGCTGAAACGCACGGTGCTCTATGCGTTCAGGCAGGCGGAGCTTCCGGCCGCGCCCGCCCTTGACGTGGTGACCGCCGACGGGGACGACGAGATCTTCGTGTTCAACCTGCTGCGCTTCAAGGCGGACGGCGGACGGCAGGAGTACCAGAAGTACGGGCAGGTGGTCGCACCGATGATCCGCGAGCTCGGCGGCAGTCCGGCGCTGGTGTTGCGCGCGCAGTTACCGCTGGTCTCCGAGGAGACCTGGGAGGACCTTTACCTGGTGCGCTATCCGAGCCCCGAGTCCCTGCGCGAGATGGTCACCAGCAAGGAGTGGCAGAAGGCCAACGAGGACCGGCAGCGGGGTCTCGACCTGACCTGGGCGTTTCCGACGCGTCAACTTCGCTGAGCGCGTCGGCTACGTTTCAGGCGGCCCTTGCGTCTTCCATCAGCGTCTTCTTCTCCGCGACGACCAGTTCGCGATAGACCTCGCCTTCCATCTTCCAGGTCCCGCAGAAGCCCTTCGGCACGAGGACGTGGTCCCCCGTGTCGACTTCGCGCACGTTCCCCTGTCGGTCCGTGAGGATCAGCTTCCCGGCCAGCACGTGGACGTACTCGTCGAAGAGCGTGTCCTCGAGTTCGAACGTGCCGGGTGGACTCTCGTACACCACGACGATCACGTCGCCGTAGAAGAGCATGCTGGTCTTCGGATTGGCTTCCGGCGCCACCACGATGCGGCGCGGATTGCCGACCTCCCTGCCCACCTGAGCCGGGGCGTCTTCCAGCCCGCGTCCCGCGAGCAACTCGGGATCCAGTACGAGCGGCACGCCGCCCAACTCGTTTCGGTGCACTTGGCTCTCTCCTCCACAGTCCGAACGGTGAGTGTCCCACAGAACTCGGCGACCGCCCACGTCAGAAATTCCAGGAGACGCTGGCCTGGAAGTGCCGCGGCAACTCCGGCAGCACCACGACGCCGCCGAACAGGTTCGGGAAGTTCGCCCGGAAATAGCGTTCGTCCGTCAGGTTCTTGCCCGAGACGGTGAGGGACCACCGGCGTCCACCCGTCTGCACTCCCGCGTTCACCAGCGTGTACGCCGGCAGCTTCACGCGTTGCGAGAATCCCGAGTACACGCTGGCGACGTCGGCGACGCTCGCGAACACGCTGAAGCGGCTCCACTCGTAGAGCGCTGTGACGGCGGCCAGGTCCTTCGGGACGCCGGCGCGCACAGCGTCGGGGTTCGACGCCAGGGTCACGAAGCCCCCCACCGTGCCGCCGTAGAACGTCGTCGGGTCCGTGTCGGGCAGGTCGCCGGCGCCGAGGAAGCTGAAACGCCCACCGTTCTCGAGGGTATTGAGGTTGACCACTTCGAGATGGGTGTACGCCGCGATCACCGACAGCCGTTCCGTCGCCTGCCAGCGCAGTTCCAGTTCGTAGCCTTCCGAGCGGGACGCCTGGTTGGTGGCGATGGCCTGCGCGCTGAAATCGGTCCGTTCCTGTTCGAAGTACGCCGCCTGGACGAATAGGCGCCCGTCCTGGAACGCACCCTTTACGCCGACCTCCACCAGTTCCGAGCTGGCCACGGCCTGCCTCCCGGCCACGTTCGCCGGGAGGATCTCGGCGCCTTGCCCCACGATGACGGTCGTCTGCTCGGAAAGGGTCACGTAGGGCATGAACGCGCCGCGCGCCCGATAGGAGAGACTGGCGGTCCACGAGAAGGCGTCCTCGGTGTCCTTCGCGCGGATGCCGGCCGCGGACAGCGTTCGCCCGGCCGGCTGGCGGCTTCGCAGGTCGATGCGTTCCTGGCGGACGCCGAGCACCGCGTTCAGTCCGCTGTCCCAGTCGAGGTCCGCGAGCACGGCCATGCCGAGGGACGTGTAGGAGCCTTCGGAGTAGTTCGTGTAGTCCCGGTCGATCTGCGTGGCGAGCAGGCGCCGGTCGCGCGCCGTCGACGGACCCGTCAGGTCACGCCGGTCGAAGTGCTCGTTGTTGAAGTCGTTCGCGTGCTCGAAGTCCGTGCGGCGGACGGAGGGGGAGGCCACGAGGGTCACGCGCCCCCAACTGCGCGCCTCGGAGAAGGTGACGATCAACTGGTCTTCGACCACGCGCGAGTCCGCGAATTCCGCGAACCCGTATGCGACTTCCGACAGGTGTTCGTACGCCTCCACGTAGAGCTTGTTCGTCACCCGCCAGCGCGGTCCCGGCGTGAAGTGGAGGTCCGCGTAGAAGACGAAGTCCTCGGTGCGCAGCACGTCGTCCCGCGCCACGAGAACCTCGTCGCCGTCGAGACGGGCCGTGCCAACGGTCGCCGGGTCCAGGGCGAAATCCTCGCCGAAGACGCTGGGCTCCGTGCGGCTCGCCGGATCCACGACGAAGCCGAAAAGCCCGTTCCGGCCGTTGGTCGCGTCGTACTCCGCGTGGGAGATAAACCCGTCGCCGTCCGCGTCAAGCGGCCTGGCGAGCCCCGTCAGGTACGTCCCGTGGCAGTCTATTTAACAAAAAACCGAGCCC
>VXNE01000448.1:12378-13468 GCA_009840715.1 Gammaproteobacteria bacterium | reverse complement strand
GCGGGCGGGGGGGCCGGCGCCGGGCGCGCGCCGCGCGCCCCGCGCCCGGCGGCGGCCCGGCCCCCCGCCGCGGCGCGCGGCCCGGCGGCGGCGCCACGTGGGGTGGCGTGCGGGCCAGCGCCGGGGCGTCCGGCCGCGGCAGCTCCGCGATGCGCGACAGGCCCTGGTGCACCGCCATCCAGCCGAGCCCGAGGCTCACGCTGCGGTCCGTGATCAGCACCAGCAGGCAGTCGTCCCAACCCGGCACCACCGACATGAACTGGTAGCTGTTGGCCGTCGCCATCTGCACTTCGCGCACGAAACGCTCCGGCGCCGCCGCACCGCCCGACCAGGCGCGGTGAAACTGCCGGATCAGCTTGCCGTGGAACATCTCCGACACCGCCACCGAGATGACGTCGACGCCGCGCGCGTCCAGTACCGCATCCGCGCGGCACGCCGCCGCCAGCGTGCTGCCGGTCTCGAGATCGATCGCCGCGCACCCGAGCGAACCTTCCACGTCGTCGAGAATGTCCTCGCAGACGCTCCGCAGTTCCACCATGGCTGGCCTCCTGTCGGGGCCGGGCGCTACCCGACTAAGGCTCAGATTTCGGGGTCCCAGCGTGCTCGTGGGGGACCGCCGATCATGCCGCCCGCCGGCACGGTGGTCAAGGGCGGGCCCGGCGGGCGTCATCGGCTCCGCCCGGCGTCGCGTTCCAGCACGATCGTCATGCGCGTGGCGCCCGAGACCCGTACCGTCCGAAGCTCGGGCAGGAATCCGCTCCGGGTCACCAGGACACGGTACGCCCCAGGGGGCAGTTCCATGCCCGGACGGTACGGAGGGAGGTCTTCGGCGAAGCTCACGCGCGCATCGGCCGGCACGAGTTCGAGCGTGAGCGTGTGGGCGGGGACGAGGGTCTCGGGAGTCGGGGACGGAGACGTCGCCGGGACCGTACGGGAAGGCGGGGCGCTTTCGGTCCGGGTCGCCGTGACGGGTATCGGCGGCGCAGGATCCGGCCGCGGCCCGGCGTCCGGCCGGGGCGTCGGGCCCCCCCGGGGGGCCGGCCCCAGGGCCCGCCCCCCCCCGGGCGGGGGGGCCCCCCGGCGGGGGGCC
>VXNE01000448.1:0-12368 GCA_009840715.1 Gammaproteobacteria bacterium | reverse complement strand
CCCCCCCCCCCCCCCCCCCCCCCCCCTATTTTTTTAATGAACCGGCCACCCCCGACATCTACACGCGTAAGATCGGCGGCAGCGTCACATGTGTATAAGACACCCGCCCGGCGTCCGGCCGGGGCGTCGGCCGCTCCGGCGGAGCGTCCGCTGGCGCCGGCGCCCCCGGGCGCGGTGCGCCAGCCGAGAGATCGACCGCCGTGTCGCCCTGATCGCGGGAGGTTGCCGTCGGGCCGGAACTTCCGGTCGCCTCGCGAGGGGACGACTGCGGCGGCTGCCCCGATCCTGCACCAGGAAGGGGGGGCGCGGGCCGCGGCGTTTCGTTCTCCACGCGTTCCACGGGCGCTGGCGTGCGCTCGGCCGTGCCGGCGCCGTCCGTCTCGCCCGGTCGGCCGGCGTCCGCGGTGGACGCCGGGGCGGGCGCGCGCAGCACCCCGGCATCCAACCAGGTGAGTACCGAAATCAGGGCGACGAGCAGGACCGCGGGCAAGCTCCAGCGCGCCACGCCGCCCGGGGTGGACGCCTCTTCCCTCGCGCGGGCGGCGCGGCGACCGGCAACCGCGGGAGCCCGCGGCCGGGGCGTGGCCGCTGCCGCCGGGGGCGGGTGAAAACCGCGGGCAGAGGTGCGCGCGCCCACCGAAACGGGGCGCGGCGGGCTGGCGCCCGGGGGCTCCTCGGCCGCGAGAGCGAGCAGCGCTCGCCAGGCGGCAACGTTGCGGGGACGGTCGGCCACGCGAATCGCGAACGCCGCCTCGATCCCGGCAAGCATGGCGGGATCGTAACCCGCCGCGGCGGCGGTGCGGAGGGACGGCGCCTCCGCCTGCAACGCGCGATGCAGGGCGTCGAGCGGCGCCCGGCCGGTGACGCACCGGACCATCACCGCGGCCACTGCATAGAGGTCCGTCCAAGGTCCTTCCTGACCGCGGTCCGCGTACTGCTCCAGCGCCGCGAACGCTCCGTTGGGTGGATTCGTGTGGAACCTCGAAGGGGGGCGGAACGCTCGCCGCGCCGTCCCTGCGGCATGCGGCGCTACCCCGAAGTCGGCGAGCAGGGGATTGCTCCCGTGGAGAGCGATGGCTCCGGGACTCAGTTGTCGGTGCAGGAGACCTGCCTGGTGCACGGCCTCGAGACCATCCAGCAAACCATGCAGGATCGGCAGGAGCGTCGCGGGCGGGAGTGTCCGGTCGGGGTCGAGACGGCCTGCGAGCGTCGTCTCCGGGAGCGCGTCCGTCACGAGGTAGGCGGTGCCGTTCGCGCGCAGGTGGCCACGCGTCCGGGCGACGTTGGGGTGGTCGATCCGTCCGAGCCGGAGCGCATCCGCCAGGAAGCCGGCAAGCCCGAGATCGAACTGCGTCTTGAGCTCCGTCTCGACGGCGACGCCTTCGCGCCGGACCGCGACGCCGGCCGGGAAGTATTCGCGCAGGCCGACCGGCTCAGCGGCCGCGTGGTCGAACGCCGCGTAGCGCAGGCCCACGCGGTCCGCCGCCTGGAGGTCGCGAATCTCGTATTGCTCGAGCCGATGACCGGCTGCCAGTCCGCGTCTGTCTGAACGGTCTGTCAACCCGCCTCCCATGGGCACGAAACAGGACGTTCGGCGCGACTGCGGAAAGCGCCGCCGTTGTTGGACGCTCGCTTGGAACGGGCGACATGTTACCCGCTTTTCCCGTGGGCCACGGCGGGAGGTCGCTGTCATGCGCACGACCCGAAAAACGTCGCGCCAACGTGCGGACTTCCTTGCGTTTCGCGCACCGGGGGCTATGATCCCGTGGCGTCCATGAAGCCGAATCGACAGTAGCCGTCCGTGCCGCTGCGCATCGGCATCGTTGCCGGCGAGTCATCGGGAGATGCGTTGGGCAGTGGCCTGATGCGCGCTACGCGGCAGCACGTACCGGACGTCGAGTTCACGGGCGTGGGAGGCGAGCGGATGCTGGCCGAGGGCCTTGTGCCCCGCGCCGACATCTCGTGCTTCAACGTCAATGGCTTCGTCGACCCCCTGAAGCGTTTGCCGGACCTGCTGCGCACGCTGAGAGACCTGGTCGGTCACTTCACGAGCACGCCGATGGATGTCGTCGTCGGCGTCGACTTCAATGTCTTCAACCTGCTGCTGGAACGGCGCGTCAAGCGGCGCGGGATTCCGACCGCACACTACGTCAGCCCCTCGGTCTACGCCTGGCGACGGGGGCGCGTGAAGAAGATCGGGCGTTCCACCGATGTCGTGATGGCGCTCTTTCCGTTCGAGCCGGCGCTCTACGAGGACCGCGGCGTCCGGGCCGTGTTCGTGGGCCACCCGTTAGCCGACGAGATAGCTCAGGGTGACGGCGGTGCGGAGCGGCGCCGGGCGGCCCGGACCGAACTGGGGCTGCCGGACGACGTGACCGTCATCGCGCTCCTCCCGGGGAGCCGCATGTCGGAGATCGACCTGATGGCGGACACCTTCCTGCGCACGGCGGTGCGCCTGGCCGGGCCGCTCCGCCCGTGCGCGTTCGTCGTTCCCTGTGCGAACCCGCGGATACGGGATGCCCTGGAGGCCCGGTGCCAGGAGTTCGAGGGACTCGACGTGCGGCTCGCCGACGGGAACGCGAGGGCCGTACTCGCGGCCTGCGACGGAGCGCTGGTCAAGTCCGGCACGGGGACACTCGAGGCGATGTTGCTGCGCCGTCCGATGGCCGTGACCTACCGGCTCGGGGCGGTGACGTACCGTATCGTCAAGGCGCTCAAGCGCTCGGAGTTCGTCGCGTTGCCGAACATCCTGAGCGGCCGTCCCCTGGTGCCGGAACTGCTGCAGGACGATGCCGGCCCCGAGGTGCTCCCTCATGCGTTGCGGGGCGATAGCACGGGGGCGGGGGGGGACCGGGTGTATTTGGCGTTGTTCGTGCGGCAGCATGCCAACCTGCGCCGCGGGGGGTCCGAGAACGCCGCGCGGACCGTGCTTTCCCTCGTGCACCGATGCTGAAATCGATCCCGCTGCCCGAGACGCCCGCCGGCATCGCGGACCGCGTGGTGGCGGCGGGCGTCGACGAGGTTGGCAGGGGGCCGCTGGCCGGGCCGGTGGTGGCAGCGGCCGTGGTCCTGGATCGCGACCGCCCGATCGAAGGCATCGCGGACTCCAAGGTGCTCTCGGGGAAACGCCGCGAAGCGCTGGCGGAGGAGATCCGGCGCGGCGCGTGTGCCTGGGCGCTCGGGCGCGCCGAAGTGGAGGAGATCGACCGGCTGAACATCCTGCGCGCGTCGCTGCTCGCCATGCACCGGGCCGTCGTCGGGCTCGCGGTCCGGCCGGACGTGGCCTACGTCGACGGGAACCTGGCGCCGGCCCTGCCCTGTGCGACCGTCACCGTCGTGGGCGGGGACGCGCGTCTCGCGGCCATCGGTGCGGCGTCGATTCTGGCCAAGGTCGAGCGGGACGCGGAAATGCGTGCGCTCGCGGACGAGTACGGCGACTACGGCTTCGAGCGGCACAAGGGCTACGCTACGGCGGCGCACCTGGACGCCCTGGAGCGGTGGGGCCCGACGCCCGTCCATCGCAGGAGCTTCGCCCCGGTACGCACCTGCCTGCGCGCCCTCGAGGGCGACGCGGCGTGCGAGGACCAGCTTGAGCTGGGCTGGCATCGTCCGGCGGGAGTGACCGCGCGGCCATGACGGAGTTCGTCCACCTCTCCGTGCACACCGAGTACTCGATCAGCGACGGGCTGATCCGCGTGCCCGACCTCGTGCGCCGCGTGGCGGAACTCGGGATGCCGGCGGTCGCCGTCACCGACCGCGCCAACCTGTTCGGCCTGGTGAAGTTCTACGAAGCGTGCCAGGCCGCGGGGGTGAAACCCCTCGTCGGCGCGGACATGCGCTATCGGAGTCCGGACGGCGGCATCGACCGCTGCGTGCTGCTCGCTACTTCGCGCGACGGCTATGAGGGATTGCTCAGGCTGATCAGCCGGGTGCATGGGGGCGGGAGCCAGGGTGGTGTGGCGGAGCGGGACTGGATCTTCGCGGCCCCCCGCGGGCTGATCGTCCTGTCCGGCGCCGGCGACGGAGACGTCGGCCGCGCGCTCATCGCCGGAGGTGCGGAACGCGCCGTGCAACTGGCGGACGAATGGAGAAACGCGTTCGGAGACCGCTTCTACCTGGAGGTCCGCCGCACGGCACGGCCGGACGAGGACCGCTACCTGGCTGCGGCCGTGGAACTCGCGACACGCGAGGGGTTCCCCGTGGTGGCCACCAACGACGTCTGCTTCCTCGATGCGGACGACTTCGAGGCGCACGAGACCCGAGTCTGCATCCAGGAAGGACGCACGCTCGAAGACCCGAGGCGGCCGCGCCGCTACAGCGGGCGGCAGTACCTGCGGCCCGCCGCCGACATGACGGAACTGTTCGCGGACCTGCCGGAGGCGCTCAAGAACTCCGTCGAGATTGCCACGCGGTGCAACTTCGACCTCGAACTCGGCACGTATCACCTGCCGGACTTCCCGGTTCCCGACGGCGTCTCCCTGGAGGAGCACCTGGACCGGTCCGCCGCCCGCGGACTCGCGACCAGGATGCGTGGGCTCGAGGACGACGTCTACCGGGCGCGGCTCGACTACGAACTCGGGGTCATCCGCCAGATGGGCTTCTCCGGGTACTACCTGATCGTCGCCGAGTTCGTGACCTGGGCCAGGGAACACGGCGTCCCCGTGGGTCCTGGACGTGGCTCCGGGTCGGGCTCCCTCGTCGCGTGGGCGTTGGGCATCACAAACGTGGATCCAATTGCTTACGACCTGATCTTCGAGCGATTCCTGAATCCGGAGCGGGTGTCGATGCCGGACTTCGACATCGATTTCTGCATGGAGGGACGCGACTCGGTCATCAACCACGTGGCGGATCGATACGGCCGCGAGGCGGTGAGCCAGATCGTGACGTTCGGAACCATGGCGGCGCGCGCCGTGGTTCGCGACGTGACGCGCGTGCAGGGCAAGCCTTATGGCCTCGGCGACCGGCTCGCCAAGATGATCCCGTTCGAGGTGGGCATGACCCTCACCGCGGCCGTGGCCCGCGAACCCGATCTCGCGCAGTTCATCGACGAGAACGAGGACGCCGCCGAGATCGTCGACATGGCGTACCGGCTCGAGGGGATCGTGCGCAACGTGGGCCGCCACGCCGGCGGCGTGGTGATCGCGCCGTCCGCCCTGACTGAATTCGTGCCGCTGTACGCCGACGACTCGAGCGGCGGCGCCGTGTCGCAGTTCGACAAGGACGATGTCGAACGCGTCGGGTTGGTCAAGTTCGACTTCCTGGGTCTCAAGACCCTCACGATCATCGACTGGGCCGTCCGTGCCGTGAACGAGCGGCGCGTGCGCGCCGGCGAGGCGCCAGTCGACATCGACGCCATCCCCTTCGACGACGAGCCGACGTTCGAACTGCTGCGGAGCGCCGCGACCACGGCCGTGTTCCAGCTCGAGAGTTCGGGCATGAAGGAACTCATCAGGAATCTCCAGCCCGACAATATCAACGACATCATCGCGCTGGTCGCGCTGTACCGCCCGGGTCCAATGCAGTCGGGGGCCATGGACGACTACATCCGGCGCAAGCATGGCCGGGCGCGGGTGGAGTACCCGCATCCCCTCCTGGAACCCGCGCTGAAAGGGACGTATGGCGTCATGCTCTACCAGGAGCAGGTGATGAGCGCGGCGCAGTTGCTGGCCGGCTTCACCCTCGGCCAGGCGGACCTGCTGCGGCGCGCGATGGGCAAGAAGAAACCCGACGAGATGGCGCGGGTGCGGTCCCAGTTCATGGACGGGGCGCAGGAGCGCGGCGTCGACCCGGATCTCGCGAGCGGCATCTTCGACCAGATGGAGAAGTTCGCCGGCTACGCCTTCGTCAAGGGACACGCGACGACGTACGGCATCGTGAGCTTCCAGA
The DNA here is from genome assembly GCA_009840715.1 of Gammaproteobacteria bacterium. GTDB lineage: Bacteria > Pseudomonadota > Gammaproteobacteria > Pseudomonadales > Azotimanducaceae > VXNE01. Next base: position 6,482 of record VXNE01000448.1, on the reverse strand, counting down.
CGGCGTGGCTCAAGACGCACTACCCGGCCGAGTTCATGGCCGCCGTCCTGTCCGCGGACATGCGCAATGTCGAAAAGGTGGTGACGCTCGTGGACGAGGTGCGGAGCATGGGGCTGAACCTGCTTCCGCCGGACGTGAACCGCAGCGCGTACCGGTTCTCCGCGGCCGCGGGGGGCGATGACGACGCGGACGGCATCCTCTACGGCCTCGGGGCCATCCGGGAGGTGGGCGAGGGGTCCGTGGAGGCCCTTGTCGAGGAACGTGCGGCGCGCGGACCGTTCCGCGACCTGCGGGACTTCTGCGCCCGGATCGATGGGAGGCGGGCCGGCAAGCGGGTCGTCGAGGCCCTCATCCGCGCCGGCGCCATGGATTGTTTCGCCGAGCCCGGCGAGGCGCTGGACGCCGTGCGCGCGCGGCTGACGGCGGAGGCGCCGGCGGCGCTGCGCGGTGCGGAGCAGGCGGCACGGGACGCGGAGCTCGGCGTGCACGACATGTTCGGGGGCGTGGCGAGTCAGACCGGACGCCGGGGCGGGGCGGAGGTGCCGCCCTGGAGCCGGCGGGACCGTCTCGTCGGGGAGAAGGAGACGCTCGGTCTCTATCTCACGGGGCACCCCATCGACGACTACATCGGCGAGTTGCGGGAGTTCTCTCCGCGGCGGATCGCCGATCTCGAGATCGGCGGCGGGCGGCAGGTCGTTGCGGGACTGGTGGTCTCCCAACGCACGCACGCGGCCGCGAACGGAGGCGGCATGGCCTTCGCGGAACTCGACGACCGGAGCGGGCGCATCGAGGCCAGCGTGTTCGGGGAGACCTTTCTCGCGAACCGGGCGAAGCTGCTCAAGGACACGCTCGTGGTGGTCGAGGGCATCGTCCAGGACGACGACTTCCGGGGCAGGAGGCTGCGCGTCGACGCGGTCCACACGATCGCCGAGGCGCGGGTGCGGTTCGCAAGCCGGCTCGAGATCACCCTGGCGGACGACGGCTTCGGCGGCGACTTCGGGGGCCGACTGCAGACTGTGCTCGAATCGCACCGCGGGGTGGCGGCGAACGGCGCGGGCTGTCCCGTTGCCGTGGCCTGTCGCTGCGGGAGCGCGACGGGGCGCGTGCGCCTCGGCGAACGCTGGCGCGTCATGCCGAGCGATGATCTCCTGCTTGGACTGCGGGGCGCCTTCGGCGCGGAGAGCGTGCGGCTCGTCTATCCCGGGTAGCCCCCCAAGCGGGCTTCCGTACGCGGTCTGCCCCGTTTAAGCTGCGCCCCGACTCCCGCGGCGGAAGTACGTGGGCGCCTGGCGAGTCACGGCCCTTGGGGAGACGGCGATGACGACAGGTGCGCGCGCGCGTCATGCGCGGTGGCGTGGAAGGGATGCCCGCATGCGGTGGTGCGCCGTGCGGAGCCTGGTTCGGGGGACCGTCGTCGGCCTGTTGGCGCTCGCGGCGTCCGGGCAGGAGGCGACCGAGGAGCCGGTGACGTCTCCTGACCCCGCCGTCGCCATGTGGCTCGAGATCCGCGACACGGACGATCGGGAGCTGCTCACCGCGTTCGTCGAAGCGTTTCCGGACAGTCCTTACGCCCATGCGGCGCGGGCGCGCCTCAAGCGCCTGGAGGACCCGAAGGCGGAACCGGGGCCGGAGCGGGCGCCCGTGCGTAAGCGCCGACGATCCCGATAGCGAAACCGCGTCGCTGCCACTAGTCTCACCGTGAGTGCGCACTTCGAAGCGCATTCGGTCACAATAGGCGATGGCATTGCTGCCACTCGGAGCCACGGGGAGGCTCCGGAGGCGAACCCCAGGCAGTCGTTTGCGTCTCCTGCCCCCGATCCTCGGTCCGTTCTCGGTCCGCAGGGTTCCCGAGTGCGGCGGCCCACAGTGATAGGCCGCGAACAGAGTCGATGCGTGGAGCGAGCAGGCCTCGCCGCGCCGGCCGGGGAGTCGTTCGCATGAGAACCGGCTCAACCGGACTGGCGTCGTGAGGACGGCGCCGCAGGCTCGAGGGAAAGCACGTGCAGGACCTGATTCAGACCAACTATGCCATCGACACCTTCTATTTCCTGGTAATGGGCGTCCTCGTGATGTTCATGGCCTGCGGCTTTTCCATGCTCGAGTCGGGCATGGTGCGCGCCAAGAACACGGCGGAGATCCTGACCAAGAACGTCTCGCTCTACGCGATCGCCTGCATCATGTACATGTTGCTGGGCTACCAGTTGATGTACCTCGACACGGAACCCGGCAGCGTGCTGCCGAGCCTGGGCTTCCTCCTGCAGGCGGAGCACACGGCCGAGGAAGTGCTGGCGAGCGGGGGGGAGATCTACTACTCCAACCGGTCGGACTACTTCTTCCAGGTGGTCTTCGTCGCGACGGCGATGTCCATCGTCTCGGGCGCGGTCGCAGAACGCATGCGGCTGTGGGCCTTCCTCGGCTTCGCGGTCGTCATGACCGCGGTCATCTACCCGGTCTCGGGGATGTGGACGTGGGGCGGCGGCTGGCTCTCCGAGGCGGGCTACTCGGACTTCGCCGGCGCCGGAGTGGTGCACCTGTGCGGCGGCGCGGCGGCGCTGGCCGGGGTGCTGATCGTCGGACCCCGCGCGGGGAAGTACGAGGCGGACGGGCGCATCAACGCGATTCCAGGGTGCAACATGCCCCTCGCGACGCTCGGCATGTTCGTGCTCTGGTTCGGCTGGTTCGGTTTCAACGGGGGCTCCGAACTCAGGCTCTCCAATATCGACGAGGCGAACGCGGTCGCGCGGGTATTCGTCAACACGAACCTGGCCGCTAGCGGCGGGTTGGTGGCCGCCCTGGTGCTCGCGCGCCTGTGGTTCGGCAAGGCGGACCTCACGATGGCGCTGAACGGCGCGCTGGCGGGGCTCGTGTCCATCACCGCGGAGCCCCTCGCGGGTTCCGCCCCGTGGTGCATGATGGTGGGCATGATCGGCGGACTGCTGGTGGTGGTGTCCATCGTGGCGCTCGACATCCTGCGCATCGACGACCCGGTGGGGGCCATCAGCGTGCATGGCGTGTGCGGCATCTGGGGCATCATCGCGGTCGTGTTCAGCAAGGCGGAGGCGACCCTGGCCGGCCAGTTGCTCGGGGTGGTCGGCATCTTCGGCTGGGTGTTCCTGGCGAGCCTCGCCGTCTGGGGTGCGCTCAATGCGATCATGGGGATCCGTGTCTCGGAAGAGGACGAGGAAGTGGGGTTGGACCTCTCGGAAACGGGGCTCGAAGCCTATCCGGACTTCACGCCGGCGTGAGTGAGGAGCGGCCAGGACCGTCGTGCGAGCTCCGGGAGGCCGTCGCGGCCGTCCCGTCGGCGAGGGCCGTGGCCGTCGCCTGGAGTGGCGGGCTCGATTCGACCGCGTTGCTGCACGCGGTGGCGACCCACGCGGCCAGGACCACCGTGCGCGCCCTGCACGTCAATCACGGGCTGCAGCCCGAGGCGGACCATTGGGAAGGGCACTGCCGCACCGTGGCCGCACGGCTCGGCGTGGCGTTCGAGGCGATCGCCGCGCCGGTCCCGCCCGGCAACGTCGAGGCGGGGGCGCGGCGGGTTCGCTACCGGGCCTGGGCGCGGGTCCTGGGCCAGGACGAATTGCTTCTGCTCGCCCATCACGCCGACGACCAGGCCGAGACCGTCCTCTGGCAACTGGCGACGGGACGCGCGCCGGTCGGCATGCCGCGGGAACGTCCCCTGGGGCGCGGCGGTCTGCTCCGGCCGCTGCTCGGCGTGCGCAAGGAGACCCTCCGCGCGTACGCGAGGGAGCACGGACTCGAGTGGGTGGAGGACGCGTCGAACGCGGACACGACCTACGACCGCAATTTCCTCCGCCACGAGATCCTGCCGCGTCTCGAGGCTCGCTACCCGGGTGCGGGTCAGGCCCTGGCGGCTTCGGCCGGCGCGTGGGCGGTCGCGCCCGGCGGGGAACCGATTCGCGTGGCTGGGCTCGACCGGGCGACGCTGCGACGGTGGCTCGGCGCCGCCGCGTCGGATCGGTGCCTGGACGAGGTGCTGCGGCAGGCCGCGGCGCGTCCCGGCGCGACCCCGGTCGTGACGCTGCCGGACGGACGCACGGTGCGACGGCACGACGGACGCCTGTACCTGGTCGGGCGCGAGGTCGTCGCTGCACGGGCCGGCGCGCGAGTGTGCGGGCGCGCCGGCGAGACCGTCGCGCTGCCGCACGGGCGCATCGTGTGGCGGCGGGCGGCCCGCGGCCTGTCCGAAGGGGCCCGTTGCGCGGTCGTCTACCGGCGCGGCGGGGAGCGTGTCAGGCCGGCGGGAAGGGGCCTGACCAAGTCGCTCAAGGCACTGTTCCAGGAAGCCGGGGTCCCGCCGTGGCAGCGGTCCCGTTGGCCGCTGCTCCACGGACCGTCCGGCATCGTCGCGGTGCCGGGGCTCGCCGTGGCCGAAGATCAGGCGGCGGCCGAAGGCTGGTGGCCCGACTGGGAACCGAACTGAGCACCGCGCCCTGCCGGTTACCCGGTCCGTGACCGTGACGACCCAGACTTCCACCCCCGCATCCTTCTATTCGCTCGAACGCTCGCCGTTCACCTTCGACCTCCGGGCCGTCGGTCTCTTCCGGATCCTGCGGGCGCTGACGATCCTGTTCGACCAGGCCGTCCGCATGGGCGACTGGGATGCGTTCCACTCGGCGGGGGGACTGCTGTCGTTGGCGGACTCCCGGTCCTGGGACCACGCCTGGCTCTGGTCCCTCTACTGGCTCTCCGACGGCCCCTGGCTGCCGTACGTCCTGGAGGCCCTGCGGCTCGTCGCCAGCATCGCCCTGCTCGCGGGCATCCGTTCGCGTCTCGCCGCCTTCACGCTGTTCGTCCTGCTCGCCTCGGTCGCGGCGCGCAACCCGCTGCTGCTGCAGGGCGGCGACAAGGTGCTGGTGGTCATGACCTTCTTCGCCGCCTTCCTGCCGCTCGGACAACGCTTCTCGATGACCCGCCTGTGGTTCGGCGGGTCCACCGGGACGCGCTACCGGTCGGCCGCCACGTGGGCCTTCGCCGTGCAGGTCCTGCTGGTGTGGTTCATGAGCGGGATCCTCAAGACCAGCGAGCAGTGGTGGAGCGACGGCACGGCCATCTCGATGGCGCTGCACCTCGAGGCGTTCACGTCCGAGTTCGCGCGCCTCTGGCGGCACTGGGACTGGCTGGTGCGGCCGATGACCCTGTTTGTGTTCTGGCTGGAGTGCCTGGCGCCCCTGCTCCTGCTGGTACCGGTCCTGTGGTGCCGCCTCGCCGCGCTGGTCCTGCTGGCGGGGCTCGAAGTTGGCATCTGGCTCAGCCTGGAAGTGGGTCTGTTCCCGCTGATCTCCGTGGTTTCCCTCGTACCGCTCGTGCCGCACCGGATCGTGGACGCGGCGGCCGACTGGTGGCGTGGGCGCGCGAGTACGCGGGGCACTGGGCTCGTCCTGTTCTTCGACCGGGACTGCCGCTTTTGCGCGTTCGCCTGCCGCCTCCTGCTGGCCTGGACGGGGATCCGGAATGCGACCCTGCGCGAGGCGCAGTCGGACGCCGTGGCCGCCCGCATCCTGGACGAGAGCTTTGCATGGTCGGTCGTGGAAGCGTCCACGCAGCCGGATAACGCGTCCGCGGAAGACTATCGTCGCGGCTGGGAGGCCGTGCGTTTCCTGGTGGCGCGTTCCCCGCGGCCCTGGATCGGACGTCTCCTGCCGGGGCCCGCGGCCGGCGAACGGCTGTACGGCGTGATCGGCCGACGTCGCGGGGCCCTGGGTTCGGCTGGCGCGATGGCCTTCGGTCGCGGCGATGCGCGGGGGCGGCACGGCGAGGTCGGGCGGTTCGTGGTCTCGGCGGCGATCCTGATCGTGCTGGCCTGGAACGCGGTAACGTATCCGCCGCTCCACGAGCGGCTCGACCTGCGGCCCGTCGTCGAACCGTTGGCGGCGGCGTTCAACCTGAAGCAGTACTGGAGCATGTTCGCCCCGTACCCGTACACCAACGACTTCTGGCACGTCATGCCTGCGTTGCGCCGCGACGGGAGCACCGTCGACGCACTCTCCGGGATGCCCGTGTCGCTCGACCGGCCGCGGGACGGTCCCGACCGTTACGGCGGCTATCGGTGGCGGAAGACCGTCATCCGCTCGCTGCAGCGCGGCGAGATCGAGCGCGTGTTCCGCTACCACTGCCGGACGGGCCGCTGGGCGGCCCTCGACCTGTGGGAGTTCACCCGGCCCAACCTCGGCACCGCGGCGACCGCCGCGACGCCGTATTCGGCCATACGCGTCGGCCGCTGGCAGTGCGGCGCGGTCGATCCGGACCGGGTCGCGGCGTTTCGCCGGGATGTCGACGCGATGGTGGAGGCGTACTGATCCCGCCGCGTCTGGAGCGGCCCGGCAGCCCGTTCCGTTTGACTTCGAGGCGCGATTTGCTAAGGTGCAATTCCATCTTGCAGCACGCGCGGCCGCCAGGCCGGAGAGTGTGAACCGATCAGGTGAGCGGCCCTCGGGGATTGGTCGTCTGGGATGGTG
>VXNE01000140.1 GCA_009840715.1 Gammaproteobacteria bacterium | reverse complement strand
CCCCCGGGGCGCCGCCCCGCGCCCGCACCGGGACGGCGTCGATGCGCGGGGTCGGGGGCGGCGGCTTCCGCGGTCCGAGCCGCGGGAAGTAACGCGAACGTGAAGATGCGGGCGCCACCAGCCGCCCCCGGGATTGGAAGAGGCAAGCCATGGTCGATTCGCTGAGCATCTGGATTTGGGGCATCGTGGCGTTGAACCTGGCCGTCGCCGTCGCCGCCATCTGCGCGTTGCGTTACGGCTCCGGCGTGCTGTTCGGTGTGGACTCCCGGGACGAACTTGCCGAGCGGGACAACCTGGCGTTCGGGGTGGCCCTCGCCGGCGGCGCGCTGGCCGTGGCGCTGATCCTTGCCGCGGCGGCGTCCGGCGATCCCGCGATCACGCTCGGCGAAGAACTGGGCGTGGTCGTCGCTTACGCCGTGGTGGGCCTGATCCTGCTGAAGGTCGGGGTGCTGATCAACGACTGGATCGTCTTCCACCGTTTGTCGATCCGGGAGGCGATAGGCGCGCAGAACGCCGCCGCGGGGACGGCCCAGGCGGCTAACCTGATCGCCATCGGCGTGCTGATCAACGGCGCCATTGGCTGGGCCGACGGCGGGCTCGCCCAGGCGCTCGCCGCGGTGGTGGTGGTGTTCCTGCTCTCCCAACTCGTAGTGCTCGCCGTCACGCGGATGCGGGCGGCGATCTATGCGCGCCGTCACGACGGACAACGCTGGCAGGACGCGATCGCGGGCGGCAACACGGCCCTCGGCGTGCGCTACGCCGGGCACCTGGTCGGTGCATCCCTCGCCGCGTCGTCGGCCGGCGGCATGGTGTCCTTCGTGCCCGGCTGGGACGCCGTGGCGTTGCTCGGCTACGTATCCTGGCTGGTGTGGGCAATCGTCCTCTCGGCGGCGCTGCTCCTGCTCTCCATGCTCGCCCAACGCGCGGTGCTGCGCGGCATCGACGTGGTCGAGGAGGTGGACAACCAGCGCAACGTCGGTGTCGCGGCCATCGAAGCCGCGATCTTCCTGGGGCTGGGCCTGGTGATACGCGCCGTCGCCGGCTGAAGGAGTCCGGCGAATCCGCGACGGCGGGGGCTGTGGCGGTCATCGTCCGATGACTCCCTTACGCGGCGTCGTGAGGATCGGGCCGCAGCCGTGACTACCGAAGCCACCCGCCTGCGCGCACACGACACCGCCCTCATCGGCGCGATGGGCCTGGTCGCCGCGTGCGGCCTCGTCTACGAGTACCTGCTCGCGCATTACGCGGGCCGCATCCTGGGTACGGTCGAGCCGACCATCTACACGATGATCGGTCTCATGATCGTGGCGATGGGACTCGGCGCCTTCGCCGCGAAGTGGATCTCTGCCATCTACCGCGGGTTCGCCTGGCTGGAACTCGGCATCGCCCTTCTCGGGGGCGCTTCCGTGCTGGCCCTGTCGGCGGCGGTGGCGTTCGCGTACTCGCTGCCGGAGTGGCTGCGCGCCGTCTACAACGTGGACGTGTTCGTCTCCATGGACGGCGCGGCGGCGGATTCGCTGATCGCGTTCTCGCGCGTGCTTCCGTTCGCCATGGGCGCGCTCATCGGCTTCCTGATCGGCATGGAGATCCCGCTGATCGCGCGCGTCCGGGAGCATGTCCACGCCCAGCGCCTCGAGCACAACCTCGGCACGATGTACGGCGCGGACTACATCGGGGCCGGCATCGGCGCGGCGATCTGGGTCCTGGTGTGCCTGAAGCTGCCCGTCATGTACGCGGCCGTCGGCGCCGCGGCGGTCAACACGGCGGTCGGGTTCGGCTTCCTGGTGATCTATCGGAAGAACCTCGCGCCGGCCCGCTGGCTCTGGATCGGGCACGGGGCGCTGGCGATGCTGCTGGTGGCCCTCGCCGTGCTCGGCCCGCTCTGGATCGAGCGGCTCGGCGACTCGCTTTTCCAGGACCGGGTCGTACACCGGCTGCAGACGCCGTACCAGAACGTCGTCCTCACCAAGCGGCACGTCACAGCGGGACGGCCGGACATCCTGAGCCTCTACATCAACGGCCGCCTGCAGTTCGCCTCCAACGACGAGCGCATCTACCACGCCTACCTGACGACCCCGGCCATGCTGGCGGCCTACCGGCGCGAACGGGTCCTGATCCTCGGCGGCGGCGACGGCCTGGCGCTGCGCGACGTGCTGCGCTGGGAGCCGCGGTCGGTGACCCTCGTGGACATCGATTCCGGGTTGCTGCGCCTGTTCCGCGGCGCGGACGCCGAGGCGCCGGCCTGGCTCGGCCGGGCGCTGACCGAGCTGAACGAGGACGCGTTCCTCGATGAGCGCGTGACGGTCCTCGAGGCGGACGCCTTCGTGGAAGTGGAACGGCTCGCGGCGGCGGGCGAGCGGTTCGACGTCGTCATCGCCGACCTGCCGGACCCGAGCCACCCGGACCTCAACCGCCTCTACAGCGACTACTTCTTCGGACGCGCGCGGCAGGTCCTTTCCGCGGACGGCGCCTTCGTGACGCAGTCCACCTCCCCGTTCCACGCCCGGGAGGCGTTCCTGTCCATCGGCAGGACCGTGGCCGCCGCCGGCTTCCAGACCGAGCAGTACCACGCCAACGTGCCGAGTTTCGGGGAATGGGGCTGGACGATCGGAACCGTGACCGGCAAGCCGGCGTCGGTGCGGATCGCGGAAGCGGGCGTGGAGGCGACGCCAGACGGATGGCTGGACGGACCCATCATCGCTGCCGCGTTCGCCTTCCCGTCCAGGTTCTTCGACGGGCTCGACACGATCCGGGTGAACCGGCTCGGCACGCACGCGGTGTACGACTACCACCAGGTCGCGTGGCGGACTTTCGAGGGTGTCTTCTTTGCGGAGCCGGTCTTGCCCAGGGAGCCCTGACTCGGGGTCAACGCCACCCCTGCCGCCACGCCTGGTACTCGGCCGGTCGCAGGCGGTAGCGCGCGATGTTGCCTTCGTGCAGGCTCATCAGTTCGGTCTCCGCCACTTCGACGAATCGCGCCTGGTTCGCCGGTGACACCTGCTCTACCGCGCGTTGCCGCGCCAGTGCGGTCGCAGCCTGCTTGTCCATTCTCGTGCGCACCACGGCGGCGACCAGCTCAGCGACCAGTTCCCGGTAACGCACGCGGAACGGGTCCGGCAGCCCCAGGGACTGGCGTACTGCCGAGTACCTGGCGCTGGAGCGCTCGTAGGCCCAGACGAACACGTCTCGCAGCAGCTCGACCCGATTCAGTTCGTAGATGCCCAACACGCCATCGATGTAGACGCGCCCCGGCACGTCCACGAAGGACAGCGGGCAGAGATTGCCGCGAAGCAACGGGATGTTCGCGGCAAGGCGGGAGACCCGCTTGTTGACGTCTTCGAAACCCTGCAGGTAGGCGAGGTGCACGAGAGCGAAGAAGGCCTGCTCGAAGGGATCGGTGATCGCGGCTGCGGCATCGAGGATGCTGTCGAAGCACTCCTCGATGAGTTGCGGCACTTCCAGCGGATGGTAGACCGTGCCGTCGATGCCCACCGGAATGCGCCGCAAGCGACCGCCCGCCTGCGGATCGCCCAGCAGGTTGTCCGCGAGCAGTGCGTGCAGATTCAGGACGGTGTAGCGGTTGAAGCCGATCTCGTCCGCCCGGTCGACGAGCAACTCGATAGCTGCCTTGTGGTTGAGGATCATCTGCGCGTCCGATGCATCCTTGCCCTCGGCGGCCTCGCCCAGTTCCAGCAGCCGCTCGGTTTCCAGGAGAGAGTAGGTGTTGCCTTCCAGACGGCTGGAGTTCCAGGACAGATCGATCAACAGGCGGCTGTAGATCGTCCGGGCGTAGGTTCCCGCCGGACGCTCGTCGCCCGGCGGGCGACCCAGGTCGAGCAGGCGTTGGCGCGTTTCCGCCGGCAAGTAGTGTGTGACATTGGGCCGGTAATCATCGAGGAAAGCGCGTTGGTAGCCGACGGGCCGCCGTTCCTGGATCGCCGCGCGAATCGCTCGCTTGACCGCTTCAGCCTCGGGCGAAAGCGGCACATGGACTTCACCAGGCGCCTCGGCGGTGGCGCTACCCGTGACCGAACTACCCGTGGGGGCTCTGGTGATGGGCACGCGATAGCGACGGCCCTTGGCTCTCCCGTCGGCGATCAGCCGCTTCTGCTCCACGAGCAGGGCGAGACGGCGCTGTAACGTCCTGGGTGGCAGCGCATAAGGCAATGCCTCGCGGATGACACCGACGGGCACGCCTCCCGGGTAGCCCGCGACGGCGGTGAGGATGGCATCAAGCTCTCGTGGGGGAATCTGCTTCGGCATAGGGCGGATGATATTTGGCGAAAGGCTTTTATGCGACAAATAAAGCGTCATATCCGACGTAAAAGGCGTTTTGAGTCGTAAACTCGCGGTGCCCCGCAGCCCCGTTCGCCACCAGCCCCTCGAAGATACAATGCGTGCCTTCAACGGACGGATTCGTGGCCTGCCGATGGTCGAAGACTATCTCGCCTGGGTGGAACAGGCCTGCCCTGACGAGATACGCGGACGTGGGCTGAGCTTCGGCGGCGGCACCAAGGCCGCCATGCCAGGCGAAGCCTTCGGGCGTTGGTTCGGCGCGTGCGTCGAGCGCGGCTTCACGGTGCCGTCATGGCCGCGAGAGTATGGCGGCGCGGGACTGGATCGGGCGAACGTCGAGAGATTGCGGAGCGCGATGCGGGAGGTGGGTGCGCCGCCACCCTTGTCCGGAGCCGCTCCGACCATGCTGGGTTCCACCCTGCTCGAACTCGGGACCGAAGATCAGAAGGTACGGCACCTGCCGCCCATGTCGCGCGGTGAGTTGTCCTGGTGTCAGGGCTACTCCGAGCCCGGCGCCGGCTCCGACCTGGCGTCGCTGCGCACCCGCGCGGAGGACGACGGCGACTGTTACCGTGTGAACGGGTCGAAAATCTGGACGTCGGGTGCGCACCGGGCGGACTGGATTTTCTGTCTCGTGCGAACCGACCCGGACGCGCCGAAACAACGCGGCATCAGCTTCCTGCTCTTCTCGCTGGATACGCCCGGGGTGACGGTCAGGAACTTCGACATGATCAACGGCGGCTCCGAGTTCTGCGAAGTGTTCTTCACCGACGTCATGGTGCCGAAGGCCGACCTGGTGGGTCGGGAGAACGATGGCTGGAGCGTTGCGAAGCGGTTGCTGCAATTCGAGCGGGACTCGGTGTCGCAGGGTGAGTTTCTGCCGAAGGGCGGTTCCTTGCCGGACGTGCTGAAACGCTATGCCCCCGACGACCCGTCGGCACGCGACGCGGTCGTGCGCGTAGAGATGGATCACGCGGCGTTTGCGTTGACAAGGCGACGGGCCGTTCAGGACAGAAAAGGCGGCGGCACGGGCACTTTCGTGACATCCGCCTTCAAGATGCTCTCCTCCGAACTCGAGAGCCGCAAGCTCGAGGCCATCGTCTCCATGATGGGTGCGCAGGGCCTCGGTTGGTCGGGAGACGGGTTCGATGCCGAGGAGTTGGCATCGACACGGAAGTGGCTGCTCAGCAAGGGATTCCTTATCGCGGGCGGCTCCTCGGAAGTGCAGCGCAACGTGATCGCCAAGCGGGTGTTGGGTCTCCCTGACTGATCGGGAGGGCGGGAGATGGTTGAAGTCTGGACGCACGCGGCGCCGGTGCCACACGCCATCGCCGCGGAGGCGCGGCTTGCGGAAGCGCAGGGGTGGGATGGCCTGGGGGTCCCGGACTCCCAGAATCGGGCCGGGGACGCCTACGTGGCGCTGGCCATGGCGGCGACCGTCACCGAGCGCATTGGGCTCGCAACCGCGGTTACCAATTCGATCACGCGCATGGCGGCGACAACGGCCGCGGCGATCGCGAGCGTCGACCGCATTGCGGAAGGACGCGCCGTCCTCGGCATTGGCAGGGGCGACTCGGCGGTCGCGGACCTGGGCCGGGCGCCGGCGCGCGTCGAGCGGTTCGAGACGTACCTGCGCCATCTGCAGACCTACCTGCGTGGCGAAGCCGTCCCTTTCGACGAACTCGAGGTGCCGGCTACGCGGCCGGTCGACGCGCTGCACTTGGCGGACGCGGCGCCGGAGAGCCGGATCCAATGGCTGGCAGGCGCACGCAAGGTCCCGGTCGAGGTTGCCGTGAGCGGACCCCGGATGTTCAGGGTGGCCGCCCTCCATGCGGACCGGCTGATGTTCGCTCTCGGCGCTGACGCGGAACGCATCGCCTGGGGCATCGGCATCGCCAGGTCGGCAAGGGAGGCCGCCGGGCTCGACCCCGATGGAGTCGCTTTCGGAGCTTACGTGAACTGCGTGTGTCACCCGGAAATCGAGGTCGCCCGGGATCTCGTCAGGGGCGGCCTGGCGACCTTCGCCCGGTTCTCGGTCATGCACGGCAACGTCCAGGGGCCAGCGTCCGGTGAGACCGAGGGTACGCTCAAGGCCATGCACAGCGTGTACGACATGCGCAAGCACACGCGCGGCGATTCGCGTCAGGCCCGGATGCTGTCGCCGGAGTTCATCGACCGGTTCGCGGTGGTCGGGCCGCCCGACCACTGCGTCGAGAAGCTTCGGGCGCTCGCGGGGCTCGGGCTCGACAAGCTCTTTCTCGCGACGAACTTCACGCTGCGCGACGAAACCGGCCTCGAGGCGATCGCGTTGGCGGCGAAAGAGGTGCTGCCCGCGTTGCGGGTAGCGTGAAGCTGGAGAGGACGGCATGCAGCCAGAGCTGGAGACACGCGGCACCCGGACGGACAAGGGCTGGCGCGATCACGACGGCTTCGTAGGCCGGCGTCAGCCGGGCACAGGGCCGAGGAGCGACCCTCGCGGCGACTTCCCGACCGGGCCCCAGGTCGGCGACGCCATGCCCGACGTGCGCTGCGTCACGGCGGACGCGACCCCGTTCGACCTGCACGCGCATCGCGGCGGGAGGCCGGCGGTGTTCGTCTTCTACCGCTCCGCGGTCTGGTGACCTCCCTGCCGCACGCAGCTCGTCGAGCTGCAGAAAGGCATGCAGGCCTTCGATGCGGCGGGTATCCGCGTCTACGCCCTGAGCTATGACGAACCGGATGCGCTCAGGGACTTCCGGGACGTCCACGGCATCACCTACACGCTGCTCTCCGATCCCGATTCAGCCGTCATCCGGTCCTTCGGCGTCCTGAACACCCTCATCGACCCGCACGATCATCCCTGGTACGGGATCCCGTACCCCGGCGCCATCGTGATAAGCGCGGATGGCGCGATCACCCACAAGCTCTTCGACGGCAACCTGGCCGTGCGTACGGGGCCCGAGCGGTTGCTCTGGGCGGCCCGGGGCCAGCCCGTGCTTCCGCCGGACGTCGATCGGGCGGCGCCGCGGGAGGTGCAGGTAAGCGTCGCGCTCGACGGCGACCACCTCGCCCTTACCGTGCAGCGGGACCTGGTCGTGCGCTTCAGCGTCCCGGCGGGCCGCCACGTGTACGCGGAACCCGCGCCGCCAGGGTCCCTTGCCGTCGGAGTGACGCTCGATGAAAGCGAGCGCCTCGTCCGGCGGCCGATCGTCCGCCCGGCGAGCGAACCCCACACGCTCGCGGGCACGGGCGAGTCTTTCCGGGTGCACGACAGCGTGTTCGAACTGCGGATGCCGTTGGCCGTCAACAGCTTTTCCGGCAGCGACGCCGCGGAGATCACGATCTCCGGTGAAGTTCGCTGGCAGTGCTGTGACGACGAGGTCTGCGACGCCCCGACGAGTCAGCGCTTCGAACTCACCGTGCCGGTGTCGGAACCGCCCGCACCCGCGCTCCAGACCGAGAGAGGCGCGGCGCTCGAGCCCACCGCCAGGGCCCACTTTCGGAGGATGTCTGAGCGGAGGAGGCAGCCCGGCTGACAGGCGCATCCGCGGGTGGATGGCGCGGCGCCTTAGCGACCGCTCTTGGCGAACTCGATGACGACGCGCGCGAAATCCTCGCCGACATCGTCCTGGGGGTAGTGCCCGGAGTCCGTGAAGACGACGTGATTCTGGCCCCTCGCGCCGGGGATCTCCTCCTGGAACCGGGGCGCTTCGACAGAGTTCGGGTTGTTGAAGGCGGTGAGAAACGGCTTCTCGAACTGGCCCAGGACCTCCCAGGCGCGGCGATTGTCGGGAACCGCCGGATCGTCGGGGAAGATCGGTACCAGGCTCGGGAACTGCCTCGCGCCCTGGAGGTACTCTTCGGACGGAAACGGCGCCGCGTACGCCCGAATCTCCTCGTCGGTCGGGCGCTTGAGCCAGAAGCGGAGGATGGCTTCCGGACGGTAGCTGGCGAACGCGCCGCAATGGCGGACCCAGTACATGAAGACGCGGAAGTGAATGGACCGTGGCGTCGTCCCTTCGGCGTCGCGGTTCGCCATCATCCTGCGTGCCGTCTCTTCGGCCGTGCGGATCATCTCTTCGGCGGGAAGAACGGGCGTCTCCTCGAGGAGCTTGCGCAGTGCCGGGCCCTGGTCCATGGGAACGTCCCGCAGGTCGTGCAGCCCCATGTTGCAGGCCACGACGCGATCGAAGCGCGCAAGGTTCTTCACGAGGACCCGCAGGCCGATCAACCCGCCCCAGTCGTGGAGTACGAACGTGATCCCGGAGAGGTCGAGACCGAGGATGAACTCCTGCATCCAGTGCACGTGTCGGGCGTAGGTGTAGTCGGACCGCTCCGCGGGTTTGTCCGATCTCCCGAAACCGACGAGGTCCGGGGCGATCACGCGATGCCCGGCCGCCACGAGCGGCGGGATCATCTTCCGGAACGAGTAGCTCCAGACCGGCTGACCGTGCAGGCAGAGGACGAGGGGGCCATCGCGCGGGCCCTCGTCGACGTAGTGCATCCGCAGGCGCCCGCCCACCCGGTCGTCGATCTCGAGATAGTGGGGTTCGAAGGGGAATCCCGGGAGATCCTCAAACCGCTCGTCGGGTGTTCGCACGACTCTCATGATGGAGGCGTATACCAGATGGGTGACGACCATGCCCGCTCCTGGATGGTTGTCGGGACACCCTCCCTGGGCGGGACCCCGGCCCGAATCGCGTCCCACGTGGACCATCGGCAGATCGGGTCTTCCAGCACCCGCACGTAGTAGAACGCCCGCTGATGGGGATCGAACCCGGGATCGCGCCAACGGGCCTTGAGTTCCCGGGCGCCGGTACGGTCCATGGCACTGCAGTCGGCCACGTTGACCCGGGCGCCGTTGTCGGGGCAACGGTGGGCCGCCGGATCGATCACCCCGTCATCCGAGCACGCCACGTCGAAAACCGCTTCCCGCGTCTCTCCTTCCGCGATCCAGCCCTTGACGATCTGCAACCGCTGCAAGGGTGCACTGAGCGGATCACGGAGGGCCCAGGCGACGAACGCGGGCGTCTGATCGACCCGGGCCTCGAGATCGCCGCCCATCGGTACACCACCCGCGTAAGCCTCGCTGACGAGGTGCCTGCTATCGATGGCGGGCAGGTCGTAACCCGCGAAGAAACGCACCTTGATCCTGGTTCCGCTCGTGCCGAACGTCTCCTTGCGGCGCATGGCGTCGTAGAGGGAGGCTCGCGTGTTCCGTTCCGCCCAGACGCCGGCCAGCCCCGCGGCGCCGAAAGTGACGAAGGCCGGGTCGCCCTGGTAGACGCCGCTAGCGTCCGGCACGGACCCGCGCGACACGGCGTCAGCGTGCATCATGCCGGCCGGACCCCAGTAGTCACGCTCTTCGCCCCCGCTGCTGCCATTGTGGGTGTCGCTGGAACCGATCACGCCGACCTTGAATGGGTCAAAACCCTGCTGGTCCGCCAACAACAGACCGTTGAGCTGGGCTTCGCGGACATAACTGCCGTGAAGCAGCAACGGGTCTCTCGAACCAACCCTGTACGGCAGGGTCTCGAAACCGGCCCACTCATCGCGTGGCGACAGTACCGGGTGCGTCTCGGAGGTGCCCTTTGTCTGACTGATCTCGACCAGGGGCTCATTGCGGATCCGTACCGAGGCATAGTCCGCGTCAAGGGGATTGCCCGAATAGTCCACCAGGGCGAACATCTGGCCATTGGATTGGTTTGAATTGTGCGGTATCGCGAGGCTCTCCATGCCCTGCTCGCGCAGTGCGTCCATCCATGCCCAGAGGTCTTCCGGATTGTGAGAGTCAAACTGCGAGAACGGCATCTCAGGAGCTTCATCTCCCCTGAAGAGGACGTTTCGATGCAGGTTCCGAAATCGCGGGCCCGACGTGTACTCATACCCGATGAAGGCGGTAAAGCGGCCGGGGTCATTGTGTCGATTGGCCGTGTTGATATTGTCCAACCAGGCGGCACGGCTGGTGGCTGGGTCATCGATTTCGCGAAAGCGGGGACTCTGCGGGTGTACGAATTGCGCCCCGACGCGTAGTGCGCGCATCCGCACCAGGGATGTGCCCACGCTGGTCAAGGCCTTGGCGTCCGGGTGCCTGGACATCGGGCTCTCGGGATTCGCCATCGCGCGGGTTATTCCCAGGTAGTACGCGTGATCCGTCACCGCCAGGAAATCGAACGGTTCCCGCAACTGCATGTCGAAGCCACCCGGGTGTCGAAGGGGTTCGCCCTTCGCGAAGCGATAGGCATCGTCGGGTGTGGCCGTGGTTCCCAGGACGAACGCATCGAAGGAGTTGGCGGTGTGTACGTGCAGGTCGCCGAAGTAAGCGTTGCGTTCGGGGTTCGCCTCGGTAGGCGGGTCGCTCAAGGCGGCGGATTCAGGTGCGGAGGGCGTCTGAACGTCCGAACAGCCCGTGCAGAAGGCGAGCAGGGAGACAGCGCACAGGGTACGTGGGCGCGCGCTCTTGGGCATGGACGGTTCCTCTTTGCCAGGCGGGTTCAGGACCGCCGCCGGCTCGGCAGCCCGAGCTTCCCGCTGCTGCGAACATGCCGCATGTAGCAGTACCACAGCGGCACGGTGACCGGGAAGGCGAGGATCGTGACGACGCTGCCCAGCCAGAAGCTGACCCGCTCATGCAGGGGTGCGGCCGTCGGCGCCGGCAGGGGTGGTGCGAAATCGACCCCGGAGTACATGTGGGGATAGTCCTGGAAGAGACGCTGCATGGACGCGATCCAGGCCCGCACGCGCGGCAGTGACGGGTCCGTCTGCAGCACGGCAATCGGCGGGACCGGAATGCTGCAGTGACACTGCAGGGCGCCGAACAACTGCAGGTCGACGAGATTCGGCTCGTCGCCACCCAGAAACTCGCGTCCGATCTCCGCGAGACGTGCTTCCCAGCGCTGCCAGCTACGGCGCATGTCGTCTTCGGCCGAGTGGCCGAACCTGCGCCCGACCAACTCGAGCGTGAGGTAGAAATACAGCACCGTGAAGCTGCGCAGGGCGGTGCGCAGCATGCGTGCCGGCACCCGTCCCCGGTGTTCCCGGACGAGGCTCCAGCGGCGCCAGAACGTCCAGGCACTGTCGGTGCGATTCGTCCCGCCGCGCAGCGCCCCCGCGAGCATGCGGTCGTCCCCCCGCGCTTTGCCCGAGAACCCGAGCTCTTCGAGAATGCGCGTCGAGTCGTGATGCCAGGGGCCGCCGTCGATGCTCACCACGGGCATCAGGACGCCGGAGCGCAGGAAGACGGAGAGCGGCGGAAACGTGACCACGTCGTGGGGAATCTCTTTCAGATGCAGGCCGAGGAGAACGGCCTGGACCCAGGGGGAGTGATCACCGCCGTAGACGCGGATGAATTGGGGGGGCATCGTCCGGCGATCCGACGTTCATGGGTCGGGGCAGCATAGGGCACGGCCGCCGGGAACGCCAAAGGTCCGCTCGCAAGGCCGGGGTTGACGCAGGACATAATATGTCATAACGTCCTTCGCGTGACGAACCCATAGCGAATAGGGAGTGCCCGAATGATCCTGGACGACCTGGCCTTTCGCCTCAACGAATACTCGGGGGAGGAAGGCACGACGTTCGATGCGCTCGTGACCGAGCGCGGCATCCTGGAAGTCGTCTGCTCCAACAACGACGAGTTCCCCATCCACCTCACCACCACGGAGACGCAGCTCCTGTCGGTCACCCCCCTGTTCTCGGTGGCCGAGGTCCAGCCGGACAAGCTCGACGAACTGAACCGCACGTTCCTGCAGCTCAGTCCGGCCGTGCCGCTGTCCTCGATCGGGCTGCAGGGCGACACCTACATCCTGTTCGGGTCGATGGCGCTGTCGACCCGCTTCGAGGTCGTCGCGCACGAACTCGAGGTGCAGGCGGAGAACACCATCGACGTGCTCGAAGCGGTCGAGCACCTGCTGGCCTGAGCGGCCGCACCGGAAAAGAACGAAAGGAGGTAAATCATGGGTGTACTGAGAGACATGCTGACGGCCCTGCGGGGCGGCGCCAGCGAGGTCGGCGAAGCCATCGTGGACGCCAACGCGATCCGCATCCTCGAACAGGAGATCCGCGACGCGGAGTCGGCCATCGCGAGCGCGAAGCAGAGCCTGACGCGGATGAAGAGTTCGGAGATCAAGCTGAAGCGGGAGATGGCCACCCTCGATGCGGACGTCGCGGACTACGAGCAGAAGGCGGTGGCCGCGCTCAACGCCGGCGAGGAGGCCCTGGCCACCGAGGTGGCGGAGCGCATCGCCGAGCTCGAGAGCGACCGTAACGACAAGGGGTCCGAGCAGGCCGCGCTCGACGCGGAGATCAACAAGATCCACGCGATGATCAAGGCCCGCGAGCGCACCATCCAGAAGAACAAGCGCGAACTCGACAAGGTGCGCACGGTGCAGGAACTGCAGCGGGCGACGGAGTCGGTGTCCCGCAACTTCGCGGCGACCGGCTCCAGTTCGCACCGGGTGTCGGCGGCGCTCGAGCGGGTCAAGGCCAAGCAGGAGAACTGGCAGGACCGCATGCAGGCCGGCGAGTGGCTCGAGGGCCAGGAGGCCGGCGACGACATCGACGCGAAGCTGCGCGCGAAGGGCATCGGCGCGTCGGGCAGCGGTGGCGCCAACGACGTACTCGCGCGGCTGAAGGCGCGCCAGGCGGGCTGATGGTCCTGCGGAAGCTCTTCCGGCGCGGCGGCTCCGGGTCCGAGGCGCGCCGCTTCGAGGGCCCGGCGGACCTGGGCCCCGGCGACCTGCTGACGTTCAAGCACCGCCTCGCCCTGCCGCCGAGCGTGCAGGGAAACACCTTCGAGGTGTCGTCGATCGCCACCTACGAGTTCGAGGACGGGCTCCACCCGGAGCTCACCCTGGACGGCGTGGAGGGAGGCCGCGTCTACCTCGCCTACGCGGCGCGCGACGTCTCGGAGCTGACGCTGTCCCGGGACGTGCCGCGGGGCGACGTGCTGAGACTCTTCGACGAGGCGGCGTTCGCGGGACTGTGGGAAGACGGCTTCGCGGACCTCGAAGTCGTGTCCGCCCTGCCCGAGTACGAAGGCTGGCTCGCCACGCGGTACTCCCAGGTCAAGAAGTGGACCGAGGGCTACTACCACGACCGCGACTGCCGCGGCGAAGATCTCTCCCGCTACGGGGACGACGACGCCGAGGAACTCCGCTCGCACGAGTGCGAGGACGCGACCGGCCGCTTCGGACTGACGGTCGAGGTGTGGGCGGACGGGGACACCGACGTTTCCCTCGACGTGAACGTTCCGCC
>VXNE01000303.1 GCA_009840715.1 Gammaproteobacteria bacterium | reverse complement strand
ATCCTGGTCCATCCACTGACGGACGATGCGCTCGAGGACCACACGTCGCTGGCCGCCTGGCTGGGAAACGAGGTGGCCCTCGCGCTCGACGTCTTCGAACCCGAACCGGAAGACTCCTCCCCCGGGGATTCGTGAGGACCAAACGGCTCGTCGCATGGCCACTTGCCGCGCTGGCGCTCGCCGCGGGCACGGCCTGGTCGGAGCCCTCAGCCGGGGAGCGCGAGGGGCTTACCCCTCGCATGAAAGAGCAGCGCGAGGGGCTTGCCCCCCGCACGGAAGACCGCCCTTGCGCCGACCCCGAGTACCGCCACGGCATTTCCTACCTCGCGCCGCTACGTTACGGACCGGACTTCACCCACTTCGCGTACACGAACCCCGAGGCGCCCAAGGGCGGCACGATGCGCATCGCGAGAATGGGCACGTTCGACAACTACAACGGCATCGTCGAGATCGGCCGTATCCCGGACGGCTACGGCATCACGGAGGGCTTCGTCTACGACAGGCTGCTCGACGCGAGCCTCGACGAACCGGCGGCCGCGTACGTGCGCCTCGCCGACGGCGTCGCGGTCGAGCGTGACTTCCGTTGGACAGCCTTCCGGATCCGGGAAGGGGCGCGCTGGCACGACGGGCGGCCCGTCACGCGCGAGGATGTGCTCTACACCTTCGACGCCATCCGTGAGCACGGTCGAGTGGAGTTGCAGACGGCGCTGGCCGACCTGGACCGCATCGTCCCCTTCGGCGACCGAGAGCTCTGCTTCGTCACCCGCGCGGGCCGGGCGCCGAACCCGATCCTACCGTTCGTCTATGGAGTCATGGGCATCCTGCCGCGGCACCACTGGATGGCCCACGACATCAGCAAGACCACGACCGAACCCCCGCCCGGCAGCGGGCCCTATCGCGCCGAGGAGGCCAACTTCGGCCGCACGTTGACCTTCCGCCGGGTCGACGACTACTGGGGCCGCGACCTGCCGGTCAACCGGGGCCGATTCAACTTCGATCGCCTGAAGTACGACTACTTCCGCGACGAGAACATCATGCTCGAAGCGCAGAAGGCGGACGTGGTGGACGTGCGCCAGGAACTTACCGCCAAGAACTGGGCAACGGCCGAGTTCCCCGCGGCGGAGAAGGGCCTCGTCAAGGCGGAGCTGCGCAAGGGAACGCGCGTCTGGGGCCTGTGGTGGCCGGTCTACTGGAACCTCGACCAGCCGCGCTTCCGCGACATCCGCGTGCGCGAGGCCCTGTGGCTGCTCTACGACTTCAACTACGTCAATCGCGTCTACTTCCACGGCTTCTTCAACCAGGGCGTAAGCCTGTTCCAGAACTCCGACATGGCGCACACCGGCAGGCCCTCCGCGCGCGAACTCGCCTTGCTGGAACGTTGGCGGGAGCAGATCCCCGACCGGGTGTTCACCGAGCCCTTCCGCCATCCCGAGAGCGACGGCTACGGTTTCAGCCGAGAGAGTACGGAGCGCGCGCTCGCCCTATTCGACGAGGCCGGCTGGCACGTCCGGGAGGGCAGGATGGTGCACAAGGAGACTGGCGAGCGTTTCCGGGTCGACTTCATCTTCGTACTGACCTCGAGCGCCCGCGCGATCCTGCCGTTCACCGCGCGGCTGGAACAGGTCGGCATCGCCACGACGGTACGCTTGCTGGACGTCTCGCACTGGCTCCACCGCGGCCGGGCGGGCTCCTTCGACGCCACGAGCGTGGGTTTCGTGCCGAGCTACATGCCCGGGCCGGAGCTCGAGGCCCGCTTCGGCAGCGCGAGCGCCGACCTCGGCTACGGGGCGAACTGGGGCAGGACCCGGGATCCGGCCGTGGACAGCCTGACCGAGGCCATAAAACGCGCGCGCAACGCCGAAGAACTCTTCGCCGCCACCCGGGCGCTCGACCGCGTGCTGATGTGGAACTTCTACCTCCTCCCAGGACCGTCGACGCCCGGGATGCGCCTGATGTACTGGGACCGCTTCGGCGAGGTGCGCAACGACGAACTCTCCTGGGTGCCGTACGTGGAGACCTGGTGGTGGGACGAACGGAAGGCGGCGCGGGTCAGCGCGGGGGTCGCGGCGCTCGAGGAGTGACGCCGGCGTCGTGCGGGACTCCGGACGGGAGGCCACAAGGGCCTCCCCTACCGCCCCGTGAACCGAGCCTCCCGCTTCTCGAGGAACGCCCGCACGCCCTCGTGGTGGTCCTCGCTGCGGAAGCAGGCCTGCAGCGCCTTGAAGCTCTCGGGGATGTGCTCCTCCACGCTGCGCGAGAACCCCTCGTAGACCAGTTCCTTGGTCAGGCGGTGCGAGAACGGCGAGCCGCGCAGGATGGCGTCCGCCAGTTCGCGCGTCCGGCCGGCGAGGTCTTCCGGCGCAACGACGTCGTGGGCGTAGCCGATCTCCTTCGCCTCGTCGGCGAGGAGGAAGCGGCCCGTGTAGAGCAATTCCAGCGCTCGCGGCACGCCGATCAGCCGCGGCAGCAGCCAGCTTCCGGCGCCCGTATCGGGCACGAGGCCGCGTTGCGCGAAGATCCACGAGATCCGCGCCCGGGTGCTCAGTATGCGTATGTCCCCAGGGCTCGTTAACTCCGCGCCCATGCCCACGGCGAAGCCGTCCACGGCGCACACCGTGGGTTTCTGGCAGGACGCCAGCGTCCACCAGTCGATCCCCGGTTTCCGGCCCGTCGCCGTGCCTTCGCGTTCTTCCGGCGACTGCTCGTCGAGGTCCGAGAGGTCCGTTCCCGCGCAGAAGCTCCCGCCGGCGCCGGTGACAACCAGCACGTGGACCGCGTCGTCGTTGCTGGCCTCCCGGATGAGACGGCCGTACTCGGCGTTCATTGCGTGGGTCATGGCGTTGCGGCGTTCCGGGCGGTCGATCGTGATGGTGGCGACGCGATCTTCCACGTCGTAGTGGATGTTCTCGTGACTCATAGTTCCCCTTGGCGCGCTCGTTCGGGCGAATACTACAGCCCGGCAGCCACGCGCCGCAGCCGGTCCGGCGTCATGGGCAGGTCCCGCACGCGCAGTCCCGTGGCCGCGAAGACGGCATTGGCGAGCGCGCCCGACGCCGGGCCGACGGTCGCCTCGCCGGCGCCAAGCGGCTCGGACTCAGGCCGGTCGAGCAACACGGTTCGTACCTGCGGCACTTCGCTGAAGCGCAGGATCGGGTAGCTCTCCCAGTCGCGATTGGCCACGGCGCCCCTCTCGTCGAACTCCACGGCCTCCTTCAGGCACCAGGAGACCGCCTGGACCGCGCTGCCCTCGAGCTGGTTGCGCGACCCGTCCGGATCGATGACGCGCCCCACATCGGCCGCGATCCAGAGGTGTTCGACCCGGATCTCCGCCCGTTCCTCGTCCACCGCGACCTCCGCAACCACTGCCGCGCAGCCCTGGCGATTCTTGTACCGCGCGATGCCCATGCCGCGCGGTCCGTCCAACCCACCAGCCAACTCGAGCACGGCGTCGAGCACGGCCAGCGCCCGGGGATCGTGCGCCAGGTGAAGACGACGGAACGCGTCCGGCGCGACGCCGGCCGCCAGGGCGAGTTCGTCCATGAACGACTCGATGGCGAACACGTTGCCCTGGGCGCCGAGCCCACGCAGCGCGGAGGTGCGCACGGGGGCGTCCGGGAGGAAGTGCTTGGTCACCTGTGTGTCCGCGAAGCGGTAGATCGGCAAGGCGTTGCGGTGGATGCCGACCTCCGGCGCCAGGGCGGGTCGCGGCCGCGTCGGCGCGAACGGCTGCGCGAGCCACCGGGCAGCCAGCAGGTCTACGCCCGGCGCCTGCGGATGCACGCGGGTGACGTGCGTGTAGCCGTAGACGTCGTGCGTCCAGGTGGCGATCCGGCCGTCCGCGTCCAGGTCCGCTCCGAGCTCCATGTGCATGGGTGGACCGAGCGGTTCGAACGCATGCTCGTCCTCCCGCGACCACTTCATCGACACCGTGCGTCCCGGGACGGCGCGTGCGACCAGGGCGGCGTCGAGCGCCACGTCGTCAGCACCGTTGTGTCCGTAGCCCCCGGGTCCCGGGACGTGACGCAG
This sequence comes from Gammaproteobacteria bacterium, assembly GCA_009840715.1. Lineage (GTDB taxonomy): Bacteria > Pseudomonadota > Gammaproteobacteria > Pseudomonadales > Azotimanducaceae > VXNE01. The sequence goes on along the minus strand of VXNE01000303.1, from coordinate 9,661 downwards.
CTCGACGTCCGCCGCATCCATGCCGAAGACCCGGGCCAGGACCTGCCGCAACGGCTCGACGCCACGGCTTGCGCACTCGACGTACAGCCGTTCCGCGGTCCAGCGCGCCATCGCCGCCGAGGGCCCGAGCGAGCCGTGCATCAGGAACGGCCGCGTGTAGCGCGCGCGGTGCGGGGTCGGGGTGGGACGCCATTCCGCACGGGTCGGCACGCCGTCCCGGAGCGGCAACGCCTCCGCCGCACGGCGCCTGGACGCCTCGATGCGCGGTGTCCACGGAGCCTCTCCCGCGGACCGCCAGCGTGCGGCGCCGGCGACACGCTCCGCAAGCCGGACGGCCTCGTACTCGTCCGGATGCGCGATCGCTACGAAGCTGCCGTCGACGATGAGGACACCCGGTGCGTCGACCTCCACTTCGAGCCCCGTCAATCGGTGGTGGAGCGACGGCGGACGCACGGGCCGCGCGTGGAGGTCGGCCGGCACGTCGTGGACGAACGCGGCCGCGGTTGCTTTCGGCGCCACGTCCGCACGCCGGTGGCCCTCGCGTCCGACCAGCGTGTGGGACTGCGCCGGCTTTTCGGAAACGCTATGGTCGATCTCCGCGTCCAGTCCTTCGTTCGCCAGGTCCCAGTAGTCGAGCCGCTCGTTCACGCCCGGACCCGTGATCTCGCCGTCCCGGACTGCCAGGTCCGTGGCCGGCGCGCCAAGCCGTTCGGAGGCGCGTTCGAGCAGCAGCTTGCGTGCCCACGCGCTCGCCTGGCGCAACGCGGCTCCGCTCGTCTCGATGGACAGGGAGCTCGCCGTGACGCCTTCGTCCGGCGTGTGTCCGGTGTGGCCGGACAGCACGGAGACGCGTTCGAACCCCACGTCCAGTTCTTCCGCCACGATGACGGCGAGCGCCGTCAGCAGTCCCTGGCCGACATCCACTTTCCCGGTCAGGGCCAGAACGCGTCCCGGCTCCGGAAAACGGATCCAGCGGGCCAGGGAGGGCGTCGCGACCAATGCCGGCGGCAGCGGTCGGTCGTCCGGGCGTGCTCCGCGCGCGCCCTGCCCCGCGGCGCTCCATGTCGGCGGGGCCTCGCCGAGACCGCTCCCGGCAAGCGCGACCAGCGCGCGCACTACCCGCGGGTGGCTGCCGCAACGACACAGTTGCGGGTCCAGCGCTTGCACGATCGCCGCGGGCTCTGGACTCGGGTCCTCCCGGAACAACGCTTCCGCCGCGACCACGATGCCGGGAAGGCAGAAGCCGCACTGGGTCGCATCGGCCTCCACGAGGGCGCGGCGCACGGGAGTGTCGAGCCCGGCCGCTGTCTCGACGTGGCGGTCTCCCACCGCGTCGCTCGGGAGCGTGCAGGAATACACCGGCGCGCCGTCCACGAGGACGCGGCAGGCGCCGCACTGTTCCTGTCCGCAACCCACCTTCGGCGTCATGTCGCCGACGCGTGGGTCGCGCAGTGCGTAGACCAGCGGGGTCTCACCCGCGGCGTCAGGCAATTCGACCGAACGGTCATTGAGGCGGAAGCGGATCATTCGGAGAGCCCGGCGTTGAGCGCCTCCTCGTGCCCCAACCCCAGCACCCAGGCCTCCTCGGTCTCCACCAACCGGCGTTCCCGGGGAGTCAGCGAAGGGGCGCCCTCGAACAGTGACGCGAGTCCGCCGCGCGCGTCGAGACGAGAGTAGGCGAGCGCGTTGATGCGGACCTGGGCCTTGTCCAGGATCTCGCCGGGTTGGCGCAGACGCGCTACCGCCAGCCGGAGCAGGGACGGATAGAGTTCAGCAAGGACGACCGGCTCGTCGGGGAGCCGCAGTCCCCCATCCAGCGGCCACACCGAGACACGGCCCGCGAGCGCGGGACCCCGGCTCAGCCGGACGAGCGCCGGCAGTCCGAGCAGTGCCTGGGAACCCACGGAACCCGCGTAGGCGAGTTGCCACAGCGTCTTCGCCCCGCGCGCGTGTTCGTCGGAGAAGCGGCGTTCGGGCGGATGCGACTCCCGGCACGTGCGGTCCCGTGCCCGCGTCGGTACGCCCGGGTGATCCCAGGTCGCCGGCCGGCCCCAGCAGGGCCCCACGCCCGGATAGCAGTGGTTGATCTCCTCAGCCACGGCATAGCGGTTGTTGCCGTTGTCCGGTCGGTCCTCGATGCGCGCGGTCACCCAGTCCCAGAGCGCGCAGGCCGAGGCCCGCCCCGTGAGGTGCTGTGCGACGCCTGCCGGGTAGCCGAAGGGGAAGTCAAAGCCGACCAGTACGCGGCGCCCCGCGGCGGTCTCGGCGGCCAGCAAGGCCTCGAGGCGTGCGACCGCCTCATGCCGCGTGCGGACGTACTCCGGGAGTTCCATCGCGCCATCGCGGGCGACAGCCCACCAGATGGCGTCCTTCGTGGGGCGTACGGGACTCGGTGTCGAGCGGGCCGACCAGTCGACGACGATGTGCGTGTCGAACAGCGCCACGCGCGGTCCGTCTCGACCTGCTGCGGGGCGCCTAGTCCGCCGGCAACCGCACCGTGGCGGTCCCGAAGACCCGCGTCTCCTCGCGCTCGTTGACGATGGAGATGTCGATCTCGACGGTTCCCGCGTCTTCGTCCACGTCCGTCACCACCCCGACGATACGATGCGGGTGATCGACGAGCACCGGGGCCCGGAACACCGTGTCTATCGCCACGATCTCGGACTTCGGCGCCCAGCGGTGGATCATCGCCCCGAGATAGCCTTGGCTCATGACGCCCGGCACGATCGCCCCGGGGAAGCCCTCCTTGCGCGCGACCTCGTGGTCCGTGAAACGCCCGCCGCCCCAGCCGACCTCGCGGCCGAAGCGCTTGACGTTCTCGAGCCCCGTGTCCGGCGCGAAGGCCGGCAGTTCCGCGCCGAACTCCACGTCGCCGATCGTCCCGACGGTCTCCTGTGCCTGCTCACTCACTGGACCGCTCCCGAATCACCGTGCGGGTGTCCGCGTTCGCGACGTGCGTGCCGTCCTGGTCGTAGAGCTCCATCCGCCGCACGAGGAAGACCATGCGGCCCGAGCGGCCCGTCTTCGTGTAGATATCGTGCATGTGGGATTTGCCCGTCAGGGTCGCACCGGCGCGGATCGGCGCCATCCACTCGACGCCCTTGCCGGCGTCCATGCCCACGCCGCCGAGGTTGGGGAAGTCGGAGGGTAACGCGCGGCCGCCAACCAGCGTGGAGACATACGTCGGAGGCGCCTGGAAGTCCGGGTCCGCCGGGTCCGTGAATCGTGGGTCGGTCTCGCCGCACGCCCGCGCGTACTCCGCGAAGGTGTTCCCGTCGATCTCGAACGTCACTTCGTCGAATCCCCGGTTCAGGAAACCGGAACGCAACTCGTCAATGTCGGCCTTCAATGCCCATCCTCCCTTCGAATTCTCTTACGTTGGTCGCTCCCGTCGTCAGCGCATGGCCGACGTCGGAATGCCGTCCCAGGCGACCCGTTCGCCCTCGAAAGGCGCCTCCCGTACGCGGGCGAGCGGGCCGATCATCATCGTCGGCCGGGTCTCGTCGTACGGCGGCCACGCTCCCAGCCCGTCGGTGCTCGGATCGCCCGTCCGGGCGAAGGCGGCCCACGCGTCCATCGTCGCGTCCGCGAGCGCGTCAGCCGCAGGCCCGACGCCGCACATGCCCGCGATCGCGGGCGTCGCGTCGTGCGTACCGAACACGAACCCCAGTTCCACCATGTGCGGCGCCCCGAACGATCCGTCCATCTGCGGGCTGATCCAGTCGATCACGCAGTGGTACACCGGGCCATGGGGCCGGTGCGCGTCCAGCAGGCGCGTGGACGGAACGGCCATGATGAGCCCCGTGTCGACTGCCGAATAGAGCGAGGCAGGGTCCACGGGCGCAAGGCGCTGTCCCCGCGCAGCCCGGTAGGCCTCGATCAGCGCCCCGGCATCCGCGTCCGGAACCATTGCCTGTACCCGTGTCAAAAGCTCTGCCTCGTCCTTGATGGGGTCGAACACCGGCTGCGATAGCTCGTCGCGCGTCGTACCGACCATCAGCGGCATCCCCTCGCAGGCACCCGACGCGAGCAGCGGTTCCGGCCAGTCCAAAATCACCTCGCCGTCCACCACCGGCTTTGCCCAGGCGTTGCGTTCGCGAGGGTCGGGGGTGACCGCAGCGTCCATGAACGACGGCATGGCGGCCATCAGTTCCTCGGTCGTGGCCGCCCGGAGCGCCCGCGGGTCGCTGGTGCCGAGGGCTTCCACCAGGGGTCTCGCGACCTGGTCGATCGCTTCGTCCACGTTGAGGCTCAACTGGCCGGGACCGCTCTGCACGATCGCCTTGTGCGCGAGCCCCCGCGCGGCCGGCATCGCGAGCAGGGTCAGGACGCTCACGCCCCCCGCGGACTCGCCGAAGATGGTGACGTTACCCGGGTCGCCCCCGAACGCCGCGATGTTGTCGCGCACCCACTCGAGCGCCGCGACCTGGTCCAGGATGCCTTCGTTCCCGGTCGACGGGATCTCGCCGTTCGTCAGTTCCTTGAGCCGCGCGAAGCCGAACGGCCCCATGCGGTAGTTGATGGTCACCACCACGACCCCGCGCGAAGCGAGGCGGCTGCCGTCGTAGAGCCGTTGCGAGCCCGCGCCGAGGGCGAAACCGCCGCCGTGGATCCACAGCATCACCGGACGCGCGCCGTCGTCGGCCCCCGGCGTGTACACGTTGAGGTACAGGCAGTCCTCCGACTCCGGCTGCTCGACCACGAGCACCGGCGGAACCAGCGGGTTCTTCTCCTGCGGGGCGACGTTGCCGAACTCGAGCGCGTCGCGCGGCTCCGTCCACGGCACCGGCGGCTCGGGCGGCATCCAGCGCAGGTCGCCCACCGGCGGCGCGGCGTACGGGATGCCCCGGAAGACGGAGAGGCCGTTCTCCCGGGCACCACGCAGGGGGCCGCTGTGGGTCTGGACGATGGTCATTCGCGCGACGCCTCTCTCAGCGCATGTCGGACGTGGCGATGCCGTCCCAGGCCGCCCGTTCGCCTTCGAACGGCGCTTCCCGCACGCCGGCGAGCGGTCCGATCATCATCGTGGCGCGGGTTTCTCCATAGGGAGGCCACGCCCCGAGGGATTCGGTGCTTGGGTCGCCCGTGCGCGCGAACGCGGTCCACGCGTCCATCGTAGCGTTCGCCAGGGCGTCTGCGGCCGGGCCGGCGCCGAACATACCCGCGGTGTCCGGCGTCACGTCGTGGGTGCCGAACACGAACCCGATGTCCACGCCGTGCTGGGCCCCGCTCGCCCCGTCCATCGCCGGGCTGATCCAGTCGAATACGTAGTGATACACGGGTCCGTGCGGTCGATGGGCGTCAAGCAGCCGCGTGGAAGGCACGCCCATCATCCGGCTCGTGTCGATCGCCGCGTAGAGGGAGGCGGAGTCCACGGGCGCCAGGCGTTGCCCCCGCGCCGTTCGATAGGCGTCGATGAGCGCGTTGGCATCGTGAGCGGGCACCAGTTCCTGAACCCGTTCCGCCAAGTCGCCGTCGCCCACCCCTGCGAGGACCGCCGAAGACATCTCGTCCCGCGTCGTCCCGACCATCAGGGGCATGCCCGCGTGCGTGCCCGAGCCCAGCAGCGGCTCCGGCCAGTCGGTGATCGTCTCGCCGTCTATGACGGGCTTGGCCCAGCGGTTGCGGATGGCGGGATCCTGGCTCGCCGCGGCCTCCATGAAGGCGGGGACCGCGGCCATCATCTCCTCGGTGCTGGCCGCGCGCAGCGCCTCCGGATCGCTCGACCCGAAGGCCTCGAGCATGGGCTTCGCGATGTAGTCCACCGCCTCGTCCACGCTGAAGTGCGTATGGCCCGGGCCGCTCTGCGCGATGGCCTTGTGGAAGAGCCCGCGCGCGGCCGGCATCGAGAGCACCGACACCACGCTCATGCTGCCGGCCGATTCGCCGAAGATCGTGACGTTCCCCGGGTCGCCCCCGAACGCCGCGATGTTGTCGCGCACCCACTCGAGCGCCGCGACCTGGTCGAGGATGCCCTCGTTCCCGGTCGACGGGATTTCCCCGTTGGTCAGTTCCTTCAGCCGCACGAAGCCGAACGGGCCCATGCGGTAGTTGATCGTCACCACCACCGCGCCCCGCGAGGCGAGGCCGCTGCCGTCGTACAGGTCCTGCGAGCCGGACCCGATGTAGAAGCCGCCGCCGTGGATCCACAGCATCACCGGCCGCGCTCCACCGTCGGTCCCGGGCGTGTACACGTTGAGGTACAGGCAGTCCTCGGATTCAGGCTGATCGATCAGCAGGGCGGGCGGAATCAGGGGACTCTTCTCCTGCGGGGCGATGTTGCCGAACTCGAGGGCGTCGCGCGTTTCCGTCCAGGGCTCCGGGGGCTGCGGCGGCATCCGCCGTGGATCCACAGCATCACCGGCCGCGCTCCACCGTCGGTCCCGGGCGTGTACACGTTGAGGTACAGGCAGTCCTCGGATTCAGGCTGATCGATCAGCAGGGCGGGCGGAATCAGGGGACTCTTCTCCTGCGGGGCGATGTTGCCGAACTCGAGGGCGTCGCGCGTTTCCGTCCAGGGCTCCGGGGGCTGCGGCGGCATCCACCGAAGATCGCCCACCGGAGGCGCCGCGTACGGAATGCCCTTGAAGACGGCGAGCCCGTTCTCGCGGGCGCCGCGCACGGGCCCACTGTTGGTCTGGACGACGGTCATGTGAGTCTTCCCCCGCGTGGGACGTGGTGAACCGGTAATGCTACCGCAGTTCCCCGGGGGCCCAACTTGCGTCTGGTATCGTGACCCTGGGACGACGAGGGCCTCGAACCATGCCGCGCAGCTTGCGTATTGAACCCGCCCACGCCACGCTCGGCGCGACGGTCACCGGCGTCCGGCTCGCGGCGCTGACTCCGGCCGAGTGGGGATGCATCGAGGACGCCTTCCACGCGCACGCCGTCCTGATTTTCCCCGGCCAGCATCTCTCGGGCGAAGACCAGGCGGCGTTCGCCCGGCGTTTCGGCGAGCTCTCCATCGAAGGGCAACTCTTCACCAACGAGACCGCGGACGGAAGCGTCCGCCCGCCGGACGATCCGGTCATGCTGCTCCTGCGCGGGAGCGAGGGCTGGCACACGGACAGTTCCTTTCAACACGTGTCGGCCAAAGTCTCCATGCTGTCGGCCCGCAAAGTCGTTTCCCATGGCGGCGAGACGGGCTGGGCGGACATGCGCGCCGCCTACGACGCCCTCGACGCCGAGACGCGCGAACGCATCGCGGGCCTTGCGGCCTACCACTCGCTGTTCCACTCCCAGGCGCGCGTTGGGCAAGGCGGAGCAAGCATGGTGAACGGCCTGGCGGAGCTGCGGGGGGATGCACGAAATGCCGAGGACCCTGCGCCCGTGGGCGAAGGGTCCTCCGGTTACGCACCCGGCGCACTCGATGACCGGGATCCGCCGCTGCGCCCGCTCCTGAAGGTGCACCCGGTCACAGGACGGCCGGCGCTCTTCGTCGGCCGGCACGCCTACGGCATACCAGGCCTCGCCGAGGACGCCTCCGAGCAACTGCTCGACGAGTTGATCGACTTCGCCTGCCGCCCGCCACGCGTGCTCGAGCACCGCTGGGAGGTCGGCGACCTGGCCATCTGGGACAATCGCTGCGTGCTCCATCGCGCAAGGCCGTGGGACTTCTCGGAGCCGCGGATGATGTTCCACACGCGTGTCGGCGGCGACCCCGCCACGGAGACGGCGTTGTAGGGGAGGGGCTTGTCCCCTCCCGGCTCGCATCTCCTAAGGACGCGGCGATAGTGGGTCAGTTTGAGCCAAGAACTGTTCGCGTTGTATGACGCGGACACGGCGCACATTTGGGGCTTGCCCGGATTAGATCTCGTCGCCCCGCCCTTCGCGCCTTAGCTGTCGCTCCCGAGCCCACTTCTCCGATTCCTTCCGGCGCTTCTCGGCGCGCTCGGCACGCTTGTCGGGCATCGCGCCGACGAGCAGGCCGAACGGTCCGCACAGCGCACCGACGACGAACCAACCTGGACCGGAACGTCCGCGGGACTCCGCGACCAGACCGCTGAACAGGGCGCAGAGGAACCAAAACACCAACAGCAAGAGGACTTCCATCAGCGGTACCCCCCTGCGTACGCGACGGCCTGAAAAGAACCTAGAATCAGCGATATGAGTAGGGTTTTCATGGACGGGGCTCCCATGTGTCCGATGTCGCGGCGCGTATAGCACCGCAGTAGTATTCTGCACGTTTTCGGCTTGCACTCGGAGGCCCCATGAGCTTTCGCGCAGAGACACGGGCGTGGCTGGAGGACAACTGCCCGGCCAGTTGCCGCGGCCCCGGCGAGACCCCCGGCGGCGGTACCAGGGCGCCGATGACCGACGACGAACGCACGTGGCTCGAGCGCGCCGCCGAGCGCGGCTACACCGTGCCGACCTGGCCGGCCGAGTATGGCGGCGCCGGGCTCTCCCAGGACGAGAATCTTGTCCTCCTCGAGGAGGTGCGCCGCATCGGGGCGCGCGGCCCGGTGGCGGGTATGGGCACCGCGATGCTCGGGCCGACGTTGCTCGAGTACGGCACAGAGGAGCAGAAGAAACGCCATCTCCCGCGCATCGCCCGCGGCGAGGTATGGTGGTGCCAGGGCTACTCCGAGCCGAGTTCGGGATCGGACCTCGCAAGCCTGCGCACCCGCGCCGAGGACAGGGGCGACCACTACCTCGTCAATGGCCAGAAGATCTGGACTTCCGGCGCCCAGTTCGCCGACTGGATCTTCTGTCTCGTGCGTACCGACCCCGACGTGCCGAAGCACCAGGGCATCAGTTTTCTGCTCTTCTCCATGAACCAGCCCGGCGTCACCGTGAAGCCGATCCGGCTGATCTCGGGCGCCTCGCCCTTCTGCGAGACGTTCTTCGACAACGCGGTGGCGCAGAAGGACGACCTGGTCGGCGAACTCAACCGCGGCTGGACGATCGCCAAGCGCCTGCTCCAGCACGAGCGTGCGGGCATCCAGCAACTCGCCTCCGGACGCACGCGCGAATCGGGGCCGGACCTGCCCGAAATGGCCCGCGCCTACGCCGGTGCGCGGAACGGCCGCATCGCGGATCCCATGCTGCGCCACGACATCGCCCAGCACCGGATGGACTCCACGGCCTTCGCGCTGACCCAGCGCAGGGCGGTACAGGAGGCCCAGTCCGGCAACACGCCTGGCGCCACCACGTCGATCTTCAAGTACTGCGGCGCCAACCTCGGCAAGCGGAACAGCGAACTGCAGGTGTCGATGCTGGGGACGAGCGCCGGCGACGCGGGTATCTACGCGGGCGACGCCGAAGCGGAGATCAAGCGCGCGTGGCTCGCCGGCAAGGCGAGTTCCATCGCCGGCGGCAGCAACGAGGTGCAGCTCAACATCATCGCGAAGCGCGTGCTGGGGCTGCCGGACTGATTCGGCCAGAGGTCGCCACGAGCGGCCCGGCCCCCGCAAGCGCCAACCGCACCAAGCAACGTCGCTTGCCACCGGCGGGCTTCCGCTACGCGGCCACGGCGAACACGCCGCCGCGCCGCGCGTGACCGCTCCGCGCCGCCTCACTGGCAACTGAAAGTTGCGCGTTTCTGGCGATCAGAAGTTGCGCACTTCGGACCTACCGCGCAGACCCCCGTGACTGGAGCGAGAGTGCCCGGTTTACGGACCGGTCGACGCCGCCCGGTGGGGGGGGGGGGGGGGGGGCGGGG
>VXNE01000683.1:12885-13704 GCA_009840715.1 Gammaproteobacteria bacterium | reverse complement strand
ACCACTCCGAGGAGGCCCGCACCGGGAGCCGCGAGTAACTCGACTCCCGGCGGCCGACGACGAGCCACCCCCCGCCGGACTGGATCGACGGGAACGCCGCCCACTTCGACCGCTTCCTCCTGTTCGTGGACGAGTTCGACCCGCACGAGCCGTTCGACACTCCCGCGCCGTGGGTCAACCGCTACGACGACGCCTGGAAGGGCGACGTGATGATCTGGCCGCCCTACACCGTGCGCGGCGTCGAGCGCGGCGTCATCACCGAGCGCGAAGCGCGGCACGTGCGCTGCAACTACGGCTCGAAGCTCTCCATGATCGACCACTGGTTCGGCAAGGTGCTCGACGCCATCGACCGGCAGGGGCTCTGGGACGACACGATGGTCGTCCTCTGCACCGATCACGGGCACTACCTGGGCGACAAGGACCTGTTCGGCAAGCCGATGGTCCCGCAGTACGAACCCCTCGGACACACGCCGCTCTACATCCACTACCCGGGCGCCGACCGCCGCCGGGTGGACGCGCTGACCACCAACGTCGACATCCACGCGACGCTCTGCGACGTGTTCGGGATCGCCCCCGGGCACCGCACCCACGGCAAGTCGCTCGCGCCGCTGCTCGACGGCAGCGCCGACGCCGTGCGCGAGTGGGCCCTCGGCGGCATCTTCGGCAACTGGGTGCAGGTGTACGACGGGCGTCGCAAGTACGCGCGGGCGCCTGCGGCTTCGCCGTTCCCCCTGTCGATGTGGTCGAACCGCTGGTCCACCCGTGTATTAAAAACATCAGCACCAGACGCCGATCTGAAGGCGGGTGAGCGCGGTGGGG
>VXNE01000683.1:4627-12875 GCA_009840715.1 Gammaproteobacteria bacterium | reverse complement strand
TGTCGATGGGGTCGAACCGCTGGTCCACCATGCCCGTCCACCGCTTCGACCCGACGTTCCCGAAGCCGGACCGGCGCGCGACGATCGACTTCATGCCGGGCAGCGACATTCCCGTGCTGCGCCAGCCGTTCGCGGAGGGCGATCCGCTGCCCTACTGGTGCGCGCGGCCGCGCATCGGCGAGCACCATCTCTACGACATCGACCTCGACCCCGCCGAGGACGAGAACCGCCTCGGCGGCACGGACGAGGCCGACATGGTGGAATTGCTGCGCGCCGGCCTCACGGCCGTCGAGGCCCCGGCGGAACAGTTCGAGCGACTGGGGGTGGCGTGAGGCCGTCCCTGCTACAGGAGGACCTTCGATGAAAGTGATCACCGGCGTCGGCGGCTGGCCGGCGGAGATTCCGGAACAGGCGCGGGCCGCCGAAGCGGCGGGCTTCGACTGCATCACGTGCGGCGAACTGGCCCACGACTCCATGCTCATAATGACGATGGCCGCCACGGCCACCGAGCGGATCGGCCTGCAGACCTCCGTCACGATCGCCTTCCCGCGCAGTCCCATGGTGCTCGCGATGGAAGCCTGGGACCTGCAGCACCTCTCCGGCGGCCGCTTCGTCCTCGGCCTCGGCAGCCAGGTGAAGGGGCACAACGAGCGACGCTTCGGCGGCACGTGGTCGCCGCCGGCCCCGCGGATGCGCGAGTACATCCGCATGATGCGGGCGGTCTGGGACTCCTGGCAGGACGGCGCGCCCGCGGAGTTCCTCGGCAAGCAGTACACCTACACGCTGATGACGCCGAACTTCAATCCGGGACCCATTCCGTTCGAGCGGCCGAAGGTCGGCCTCGCCATCGTCGGCCCCGGCATGGCGCGAGTCACCGGCGAAGTGGCGGACATCGCGATGCCCCACGGGGGGATCATGTCGGACAAGTACATGCGGCAGGTGCTGCTGCCGGCCATCCGTGAGGGACTCGAACGCTCCGGGCGCACCTGGGCCGACATCGAAGTGGCCGAGGCCGGCTACCTGATCGTCGGCGAGGACGACGCCGAGATCGAGCGCAAGGCCCTCGCCATGCGCCGGACCCTGTCGTTCTACGGCTCGACGCGCACCTACCACAAGGTGCTCGCCCTGCACGGCCTCGACGAACTCGGGATGAAGCTGCACGCGCTCTCGCTGCAGGGCAAGTGGGACGAGATGCGGGATACCGTGACGGTCGACGACATCCTGGCGCTGGCCCAGACTTCCACCTACGACGGCCTCCCCGACTTCTTCCGGGAGCACCGCGAGTACGCCACCAGCACGACCCTCGGCGGCGTCCCGCGGGAAAACCCCGAACAGGAAGAGCGCTTCCAGGACATCCTGGCGCGCGTGCAGGCGGTGGAGAGCCCGGGGGTTCCCCGGGGCCTCGAGATGTAGGGCGGGCACGCGCATGGCTTACGACCCAGACAACATCTTCGCGAAGATCCTCCGCGGGGAAGCCGATGCCGCCGTCGTGCTCGACGAGGAGCACTGCCTGGCCTTCATGGACGTGATGCCCCAGAGCCCGGGACACACGCTCGTCATCCCCCGCCAGCCGGCCGAGAACCTGTTCGACCTTCCCGATGACGCGTGGACCGAACTCATGGCCACGACCCGCCGCGTCGCCTACGCCGTGCAGGCAGCGTTCCAGCCGGCCGGCATGATGCTGATGCAGCTCAACGGACCGGACGCGGGGCAGACCGTGTTTCACATCCACTTCCACGTCGTTCCGCGCTACGAGGGGGAAGGGCTCGCGTTCCACGCGCGATCGATGGCGGACCTGGCAGAGTTGCGGGAACACGCGGCGCGGATTCGGGCGGAGTTGGCTTCGGGGTGACGGCATGGAAAGCGACTCGCTGCTGCCCCCAAAGTTGATCGCCATCAGGGAAGCGATGGGGCCCGTCGCCCAAACCCTTCGTTCGCGAAGGCGGACCGCGCCGCCACAGAGCGGGTACGTTCGAGACATGGTGGGTCTCGTGTCCGACCACGCGGGCCGACTCGCCAGCTGGACGGGGGACTTCGCCGACGAGATCAACGACCAACTCGCACTCGCTGCCACGGACGCCCAGGTTTACCGCGCCGCGGCGCGTGTGGAGGCCCGGATCGAGTGCCTGCTGGACGACTGGGACGACGTGCGCAGCGTGAAACCCCACCCGCCCGACGAGCGTGGCTGGAGGCTCTTAGTGGGCACCTACCGCGATCTGGCCGAACAGGTGCAGGGCTGGCTCGACGAGATGCTCGAGATCCTCGAGGATCCTGCCGCTGCGGTGGAGAGACGGGGTTGGCAGACGAGGAAACCGCCACCATCACGGTCTCCCTGACGATCCTTCCGCCGCCCCAGGCGAAGCCGCTGAGCCGTTGGGTCCGGGAACGCGCAAGGGTGTCCCGCAGAGCAACCGGGGGCCTGTCTCTATTCGCCGCCCTACTCGCCGGCATAGGTCTCGGCTGGCTGTTCGGAGGCGACGACGACTAGCAGCCTCGCGGCGGCTCAACCACTCGAGGCCCGTTTGTATAATTCCGTGTTTCCCCGCGCAGGAGCACCCATGACCGACTACAAGGTCGCCGACATCGGCCTGGCCGACTTCGGCCGCCGCGAGATCGCGCTGGCCGAGGGGGAAATGCCGGCGCTGATGGCGCTGCGGCGCAAGTACCAGGCCGAGCAGCCGCTGGCCGGGGCGCGGATCATCGGGTGCATCCACATGACCGTCCAGACCGCGGTGCTGATCGAGACCCTGGTCGCTCTCGGCGCGGAGGTGCGCTGGTCCTCCTGCAACATCTTCTCCACCCAGGACCACGCCGCCGCCGCGATGGCCGCCGCCGGCATCCCGGTGTTCGCCTGGAAGGGCGAGACGGAGGCGGAGTACGAGTGGTGCATCCGCCAGACCATCGAGAAGGACGGCCGGCCCTGGGAGGCGAACCTTCTGCTCGACGACGGCGGCGACCTGACCCTCATGGTCCACGAGGACTACCCGCAGATGCTCGCCTCGATCCACGGCATCAGCGAGGAGACGACCACCGGCGTGCACCGGCTCTACGACATGCTCTCGGACGGTGCCCTCAAGGTCCCGGCGGTCAACGTGAACGACTCCGTGACCAAGTCGAAGAACGACAACCGCTACGGCTGCCGGCACGGCCTGAACGACGCGATCAAGCGGGGCACGGACATGCTGATGGCCGGCAAGCGGGCGCTGGTGATCGGCTACGGCGACGTCGGCAAGGGCTCCGCCCAAAGCCTGCGCCAGGAAGGCATGATCGTGCGCGTCGTCGAGGTCGACCCCATCTGCGCCATGCAGGCGTGCCTCGACGGCTACGAGGTGGTCTCCCCGTATCTCGACGGCCGCAACACCGGGCGCGTCGAGGACATCGACCGGCGGCTGCTCGGCGACACCGACCTCCTCGTCACCTGCACCGGCAACACGGGGGTGTGCGATTCGGCGATGCTGCGGTCGATCAAGCGCGGGGCGATCGTCTGCAACATCGGCCACTTCGACAACGAGATCGACACCGCCTACATGCGCGAGCACTGGCGCTGGGAGAAGGTCAAGGACCAGGTTCACCAGATCTTCCGCGGCGACGATCCGGCGGACTACCTGATCCTGCTCTCGGAAGGGCGGCTGGTGAACCTCGGCAACGCGATGGGCCACCCATCCCGGGTCATGGATGGCTCCTTCGCCAACCAGGTGCTCGCGCAGATGCACATCTACTCCGAGCGCTGGGCGGAGCAGCCGGCGGACCAGCGCGCGCCCGTCGGCATCGAGGTCCTGCCGAAGAAGCTCGACGAGGAGGTGGCGCAGTTGATGGTCGAGGGCTTCGGCGGGGTCGTGACGAGCCTCACCGACGAGCAGGCGCGTTACATCAACGTGCCGGCAGAGGGTCCCTACAAGCCGGAAAGCTACAAGTACTGACGGCGGGCGGGCGTGGCTCGCCAAGCTCTCGGATGACCCGCTTTCCCAAGGAACTCGAGACAGAACGCCTGGTCCTGCGGGCCCTAACCCCGCGGGATGCCCCGGGTCTGCACGAGGCGGTGACCGCTTCCTATCCGGAACTCCACCGCTGGATGCCCTGGGCGAAAGCCCCTTACGGCATCGAGGAGGCCAGACGGTTCTGCGCCTTCGCCCGGAAGCGGTTCGAGGAGGGCCTGGACTTCCACGTGCTGCTCGTCCTAGCCGCCGACCGCAGCATCATCGGGAGCGCCGGCCTGCAAACCCGCGACCCGGACGTCCCCAGTTTCGAGATCGGCTACTGGCTCCACACGGCCTACGTCGGCCGCGGCTTCGTCACGGAGGCCGCCCGCGCCCTGACCCGTTTCGCGTTCGACCGGCTCGGCGGCCGCCGGCTCGAACTCCGCATAGACGCCAGGAACCGGCGCAGCCAGGCGGTGGCCGAGCGCCTGGGTTACGAGTGGGAAGCCACGTTCGGGTCAGACCACCGGGACAACCTGGGCGAGGTGGGCGATACGCGGATCTACGCGATGTTCAGCGCCGGGCAGCTGGCGCCCGCATAGCTACGCTATCCGGCGGCGTGACGCGCCTCGGCCAGCTCGCCGATGAGGCCCGCCTCGTCCGGGAACTCTCCCGTCTGGTGCTTGGAGTACACCAGGTCGCCGTCCACCTTCACGTCGAAGATGCCGCCCCCGCCGGAGATCAGCTCCGCGTCGACGCCGAACGCTTCTCTCAGACCGGCAGCCAGACTGACCGCTTTGGGCTTGTAGTTTCAGACGTTGCAGTAGGTGATGGAGATTTCCATGGACCGGAGACTCCCGTGGCCAATCGAGCGAGACAATAGCACCCGGGAGGGGGCGATGCCATGGGGTCGCGCGGCAACTCGACTACACTCGCGTCCATGGACGCCGACGTCTTCGAGAGCCTGGGTTTTCGCTACGAGCCCGTCGCGTTTCACGCCGCGAAGGCGCCGGACGTGCGGCGCGCCTGCTTCCGGGTCAGGAAGGTGCTCGAGGGCGTGGTCCACGACACCGTCGCGCTCGAGGGCAACCCTTTCACCCTCCCCGAAGTGAAGACCCTGCTCGAAGGCGTCACGGTCGGCGGTCACCGCGTGGAGGACGAGCGCCAGGTGGTGAACCAGGCCGCCAGTTGGAAGGAGCTCCTGCGCCGCGTCGAGTCGGGCCGTTTCGCGCTGGACCGCCCGACGTTCTGCGCACTCCACGCACTCGTAGCGCGCGAGGAGGCCGTGGAGTGGGGCGTCTTCCGCACCGGGTCCGTGACCATCGCCGGGACGGACCACCGGCCTCCTCCGCCGGAGTCCCTGTCCGGGCTCTACGATGCCGGCATCGACGCGCTCCGGCGCGTCCCCAACGTGTGCGAGCGCGCCATCGCGACGTTCCTGTTCGGGGCGCTGCACCAGTTCTTCTACGACGGCAACAAGCGCACGTCGCGGCTCATGATGAACGGGATCCTGCTCGCCGCCGGGGAGGACGGCATCTCCGTCCCGGCCCGGCGGCGGCTTGAGTTCAACGAAGCGATGATCCGCTTCTACGACAGCCGGGACGGGACCGAGATGATGCGGTTCATGAGCGAATGTTCGCTGGATCCCGACGCTGGCTGATCGCCAAGCGCCCTTGCGACCGGACGACGACGTCGAGTACAACTCGGGCGGAACAACCGCAGGGTGTTTCCATGGGCATCGTTCAGGTCACGGTCACCATCCGCAACCCCGCCGAACCGGACAGGACGTGGGACGGGCTATTCCGGCTGGACGCCGGCTCCACGGATTGCGTGGCGCCAGGCAACGCCCTGCGCGGTATCGGTCTGGCGCCGAAGGGTCGGCGAACCTACGCACTTGCGGACGGCCGGAAGCAGACCGTCGACATCACGCCTGCTGAAGTCGAGTTCATGGGCGAGATCGTGGGCGCCACCGTCGGATTCGGCCCCGATGACGTGGAGCCGATCCTCGGCCTGACGGCGCTCGCCTCCGTGGGCATCGAGATCGATCCCGTTTCGCAACGGCTCACGCGCAGGCCGGCGGTACGCATGAAGACCGAGGGCCGGGCGGCCGCATGGGCTCGGCTGGCCGACCTCATGGGCGGCGTCTCGGCCAAAGCCGCGGCCAACGGGCTGACGGAGGCGAGATTGGAGGCGCTGCTCGCTGACGAGAGCTGAGGGCGGAGCGTCGGACACCCTGACACCCGCCCTTCGGGCCCTTCAGAACAAGCTGCTCAGGTTCTGCGACAGGATCACCGTCTGCTCGAGGTAGATGTGCCGCCGCGCCAGGCGGAACCCGCCGTCGACGCGGCGCAGCACGTCCTCGCGGCGGCCGAGCCAACTGTCTTCCTCGCTGTCGAGCCGGGTCCGGTAGAGCTGGAAATTCGACGCGACCGTCACCTCGTCGCCCTCGCTCTCCGCGCTGCCCGAGACGACCCGGACGTTCGTGATCAGCCGCCGGGTGCGCGACGGGGGGTCTTCCGCCCACGCGCGGCCGAGCAGCATGCGGTTCACGCGCATCTTCAGCATGGCCAGGTCGTCGTCGAAGAACGCGATGCCGCCGGGCTTGGTGAACTCGCGGTCCACTTCCCGGGCCGTCGTCGTGCGGCGCACCGGCATCCAGTAGTGAATGTCCTCGGTGAGGAGGCCCAGCCATTCCTCGTAGCGGCGCGAGTCCAGCACGTCCGCTTCCATGAACAGGAACTCCTGCACCGCGTGCTGGAGGAGCAGGCGCTCGAGGGCGCCCGGGTCCCCCATCACACCGTGCCGGTCGGCGGCATGGAGTGATTCGCCATGAGTTCCTGCCAGCTCTCCGCCCGCATCCATTCCTGCCAGGACCGATACGTCCAGCGCTGGCCGTGCTCGTTGACCACCGTCTCGATGCGCGCCTGGCCGGAGGGATCCTCGGCGACGCGGTCGGCGCCCTTCCCCATCGTCAGATTCGACGGCAGCGTCCTCGAGAACCGTCCGCGGGCGCCGCGCGTCGCGTGGCTCCAGTTCTCGCTGTCGTCCTGCTCGAGGATGCCGCCGGGCCCGAACCAGTGGTTCGCCATGTAGACGTTGCGCCGCTTGTGGTTGTCGCTCGCCTCCTTCGGCTGGAAGCTGAACCACCAGAGTTCCGTCTCGCCCGGCCCGCGCGGGATGCGCAGGCACACCTGGGGACTCGTCGAGACCCAGAGGTTCGGAAAGATGTTCGGGTGTCCGAACGAGCGCCGGCCGACCGGCCCGAGCAGTTCGGTAGCCTCCGGCTGCATCCGGTCCCGCACCGTGCGGTCGTACCACTCGCGCGCGCCCGGTCCACCCCGCACGCGCGCCACGGCCTCGTCGAACTTCTCCTCGCTGATGCCGGGGCCGCCGATGCCGTGCCCGAACTCGCCGAGCAGCACCATCTGCTCCATCGGCGCGAGCGACGCCTCGTCGAAGAGCCCGACCTGGAGCACCGAGCCGTGAGAGACCTTGACGTGGTACCAGTCGAAGAGGTTGTCGACGGCGATCTTCCAGTTGCAGCGGATGCGGTTCTTCTGCACGCCGTCCAGGAACTCGAGTTCCCCCTGGGACGCCATGAAGTCGAGCCCGAGGCGCCCCACCCAGCCGAGGTAGTCGGGCAGGGGCGGCGCCGTGGGGTCGAGGGTCGCGAACACGAAGCCGTGGTAACTGTCGACCTGGGCCGCCTGCTTCAGGCCCCAGGCGGACTTGTCCAGGTTGCCCCGGTAGAAGACCTCCTCGCCCGGCATGCCCGCGAGCGTCCCGTCGAGGTGGAAATTCCAGCCGTGGTAGGAACAGAGGAAGCGCTGGGTGTTGCCGAGTTCCGCCCGGCAGACCGTGTTGCCGCGGTGCGGGCAGGTGTTGAGGAGGACCCGGATGACGCGGTCGCGGCCCCGCACCACGATGACCTGGTCCTCGCCGATCCAGTTGAGGAAGAAGTCGCCGGGCTCGGGCACCTGGGACTCGTGGCACATGAAGTTCCAGGCGCGCCCGAAGATCTTCGCGAGTTCCTCCCGGTAGATGTCCTCGTCCGCGTAGATGGTGCGGTCGAGTACGCCCGTCTCCACGTCGTAGTAGTCCCGGTCCATCACCGCCGCCATATCGGTCTCCGCTTCTCCCGGTAGCGTTTCAGTAGCGCCCGCCCAGCTTCGCGTGGTCCCAGGTCACGTACCGCTCCGGGGTGAACTTGAGGAGCACGCGCTTGTGCGCCCGCGGCGCCACCGTCTCGCGGAGCTTCGCGCGTTCCTCCGCGTCGAGTTCCCGGTCGCCGGCGTTCACCGCCACCAGGGTGTCCACGACCCGTTCCGGGT
>VXNE01000683.1:790-4617 GCA_009840715.1 Gammaproteobacteria bacterium | reverse complement strand
GTTCCGGGTCGTCGATGATCTCGGTCGTCGCGTAGATGAGGACGCCCTTCAGCTTCGCGTACTCCTCGCCGCTTTCGACGAGCAGGGTGGCCTTCGGATCGCGCCGCCAGTTCACGACCTTCTGGCTCTTCCCGAACGTCGAGCAGTAGAGGCACCCCTCCCCATCCGTCCAGAACCACATCGGCATCGCGTGCGGATACCCGTTGGGCCCGTTCGAGACGATGATGAGCGTCTTCTCGGTGGCCAGGTAGTCCCGGATCTCGTCGTCGGTGAGCTGGATCAGTTCGCGGCGCGACGGCATGGCGTCCTTCCGTGGTGTGCGACGGACGGGAACTTACCCGAACGGGCGGGGTTTGTCCGGCACGCGCGTTTGGGACGGGGTGGTCCCATCCGGTCTCGTGCCGAAATCGTGCACGACGCCAGGCGGGCGACGTAGGGGACGGGCTTGTCCCGTCCCGTCCCGAATTCATGCACGACGCCAGGCGGGCGACGTAGGGGACGGGCTTGTCCCGTCCCGAATTCATGCACGACGCCAGGCGGGCGACCACGAGGGTCGCCCCTACGCGGCGAACTCCGCGCGGATGGCCGGACCGTGTTCGTCCAGGCCGGGGATCGCGATGTCCTCCCCGAGGTCCCGCGCGGCGTCCGGGTGCGCCGGCAACGCCACGTCGCCGGTCCCGCTGCCGACCGTAAAGCGGCGGAGCGCCGCGTGCGAGGAGAGGCCCGCCAGGTCGTTCACGGCGCCGTACGCGATGCGCGCCGCGCGCAGGAGCGGTTCCAGTTCCTCCCGCGTGTGTCCCGCGAAGCACTCCGCGACCGCGCCGTCCACCTCCGGGCGGCGTTGGACGCGGTCGGCGTTGGTCGCGTAGTTCGGGTCCGCGGCCAGGTCCGGCCGGCCCATCAGGTTCGCCGCCAGGTCCCGCCACTCGCGGTCGCTCTGTATCGAGATGACGAGCGTCACGCCGTCCGCTGTCACGAAACCACCGTAGGGCGCGATCGACGGGTGCGCGAGGCCGATGCGGTCCGGACCGCGCTCGGTGTAGTCGTGGTGCAGGAGCGGGACGGCCATCCAGTCGGCGATGACGTCGAAGAGCGAGAGCTTGACGGCCTTGCCGCGGCCCGTGCGCGCGCGTTCGAAGAGCGCTTCCGTGATGGCGAGCGCGGCCGAGACCCCGGTGGCGACATCGCAGACGGAGACGCCGACACGGCCGTACTCCCCGGGCGGCCCGGAGACGGACACGAGTCCCGACTCGGCCTGCACCAGCAGGTCGTAGGCCTTCATGCCTGCGAGCGGGCCGGTCTCGCCGTAGCCCGAGATGTCGCACGTGACGAGCCGCGGGAACCGGGCGCGCAGGTCTTCCGAACCGAGCCCCGAGCGCGCCGCCGCGCCGACGGCCAGGTTCTGGATGAAGACGTCCGCCTGCGCGAGGATGCGGTGGATCAGCGCCCGGTCGGTTTCGTCCTTGATGTCCACCGCCAGGGACTCCTTGCCGCGGTTCAGCCAGGCGAAGTAGGCGGACTGCCCGTTGGCCGCCGTGTCGTAATCGCGGGCGAAGTCCCCCTCCGCGCGTTCGAGCTTGATGACCCGGGCGCCCGCGTCCGCGAGCCGGCACGACGCCATGGGCGCCGCAGCGGCCTGCTCGAGGGCGACGACCAGGATGCCGTCGAGGGGTCCGGCCATCCCGCCCTCAGTCCGGGTCGCCGGTCAGGCGCATGTCGAAGTACGTCCCCGTCGTCTCCGCCGACGACAGTTCCGCGGGCGCCTGCTGCCGGTAGTCGATGAGGAACCGGTAGACGATGCCGTGCGCGCTGTAGAGCAGCGCGTTGCGGAACACGAACTCGTCGTCCGCCCGCTCGGCACGTTTCAGGAGGTTCTCGAACGTCTGCGCGAAGTGGTTCGAGTGCCGCGCGCGGATCCGGGTGCCGTAGAAGAAGTCGTAACGCTGCGACTCGTCCGGAGTCGTCTGGTAGAAGTAGATGATCTCCCGCGAGAAGACCTCGGTGTCGTTGGCGCTCAGCTCCTTGAACAGGCGCCCCTGCTCCTCGGGACTCACGTGCCCGCCGAGGTCCGCGGCCTGGCTCGAGATGTAGAGCAGCGCCGCGATGGAGCCGAGCTGCGCACGTATCTGGTTCGCGAGATCGAGGTAGGCCTGCTGGCGGGCGTGCACTTCGCTCGCCTTCAGCCTTTCCGTCTGGAGCGCTGTCTGCTCGTTGGCAATCCGGATCTCCTCGTGCTGCGCCCGCAGCGCGCGGCTGGCCTCGTGCAGTTCGCGCTGCTGCAGGAAGTAGCCGATGACGAGCCACAGGAACGCGAGCGGCGCGAACGCGCCCTCGAGGAAGCTGCCGAGGTTGTCCGCGGGCAGCGAGACGAACTCCCCGAGGCCCTGCGCGAGCACGTACGCGAGCGCCAGCAGCAGGTAGACCGCCGTCGCGCCGACCCCGAGCCAGATGCGCCAGTCGAGCTTCATGGGCGTTTGTAGATCACTCCGTCCTTCATCACGAAATGCACATCGCCGACCAGCGCGATGTCCTCGAGGGGATCCCCGGGCACGGCGACGATATCCGCGAGCATGCCCGGTTCGATCCGGCCGAGTTCGTCGGTGCCGAGGAGGTCCGCCGCCCCGACCGTGGCCGAGCGGAACGCGTCCATGGCAGGCATGCCGGCTTCCACCATGTAGACGAACTCGCGCCAGTTCTCGCCGTGGGGCGAGACGCCGGTGTCCGTGCCGAACGCGATGGGGACGCCGGCGCGCCAGGAACGGGCGAAGGTGTCCTCGATGACCGGTCCGATGGCGGCCGCCTTGGGGCGAACAGTCTCGGAAAAGTACCCGTCGATCTCCGC
The DNA here is from genome assembly GCA_009840715.1 of Gammaproteobacteria bacterium. GTDB lineage: Bacteria > Pseudomonadota > Gammaproteobacteria > Pseudomonadales > Azotimanducaceae > VXNE01. Next base: position 1,775 of record VXNE01000683.1, on the reverse strand, counting down.
TTTCTCGGCGACGAACTTGCCGGCCATGATCGTCGGAACGTGGTAGGTGCCCCGCTCCCTCATCAGTCCCATGACCTCGTCCGTCATGTAGGTGCCGTGCTCGATGGAGTGCACGCCGCCTAGCACCGCCCGCTTCATGCCCTCGGCGCCGTGGGCGTGGGCGGCCACCTTGAAGCCGTAGTCGGCCGCCGCCGCGACGATGGCCTCGACCTCCGCCACCGTGAACTGGGCGTTTTCTCCGCTCCGGGCCTCGCTCAGGACGCCCCCGGTGGCCGTGATCTTGATGAGGTCCGCACCTTCCTTGTAACGCGCGCGCACGCCCTTGTAGGCGTCGTCCACGCCGTTGACGACCCCATCCGCCGGACCGAGGTCGCGCGTCAGTTCCTGGTTCACGCCGACGTTGGAATCCGCGTGGCCGCCGGTGGTCGCGAGGCTCTTGCCGGCGGTCCAGACACGCGGGCCGACGATCCACCCGCCCCGGATGGCGTCTCGCAGCGCCTGGGCGACCCGCGCATAGGTGCCGACGTCGCGCACCGTGGTGAACCCGGCCAGCAGCGTGCGCTCCGCGTAACGCGTGGCCCTGAGCGCGGCGTCCGCGGGGTCGAGCCGGAAGCCGTCGACGGCCGACGTGGGCGATTGCTGCGCGCCAAGGTGCACGTGCATGTCGAGCCAGCCGGGCATGACGGTGGCGGCGGTCAGGTCGACGACCTCGTCGCCTTCTTCCGGCGCCGCATAACCGTCGTTGACCGCGGCGACCCGGTTGCCGGCGACGCGGACGGTGACCGCCTTGCGCACCTCCCCCGCCGCGGTATCGATGAGGCGACCCGCGTGGATGAGGATGTCCGCGGACGCGCCCGCGGCGAACACCCCGCCCAGGACCCCGCCGACCAGGCACCGCCGCACTCTGGTCCACATGCTCATGCTTCCTCCTTCTTGGGGGGGGGGGGGGGGGGGGGGGGGGGGGGGGGGGGGGGGGGGGGGGGGG
>VXNE01000683.1:0-780 GCA_009840715.1 Gammaproteobacteria bacterium | reverse complement strand
AACCCCCCCCCCTGCCCCCCGCCGACCTGCCTCCCCGGCAGTGGGGCCCACATGATCTTGTTCCCTTTTTTTGGGGGGGGGGGGGCCCCGCGCGCTCCCCGGCTGAGGGCTCCCTCATACCCATGAGCTGCGTGCGCAGGCCGATCGCGTCCTCGATGTCCACCTGGAAGGCGATGCCGGTACCCGGCTCCGCGTCGAACTCGCCCGCCTGGCCGATGCTGATCAGGATCTCGTGCGCGCGCGCCGCCGAGACGAGGAACAGCAGCACGTTGCGGCTCGTGCTGAGGTCGAGCCCCAGGAACGTCTTCTGGGGTTTGAGCCCCTCGCCGCGCACCCCCGTTACGACGGTTGCGCCCGTCGCGCCGGCCGCCCTGGCCGCGTCGATGACCGCGTCGGTGCGCTCGTCGTCGACCAGCGCGAAGATCAGTTTCAGCTTCATGCTGCCTCCTCGATGGAACGTGTGGCTTGCCGCCTCCGGGCGATCCACGACGCCGCCATGGAATAGCCGAGTACGGACATGATGGGAAAGACGCTCGCGAAAGCAATGAGCCCGAATCCGTCGATCAGCGGACTTCGTCCCGGCACGCTGGCCGCCCGGCCGGCGCGGGGGCCGGCCACGACCGGCACCGTGACCGTGGAGGTCGTCACGCCGCCGCAGTCGTAGGCGAGCGGGACGATGGTCTTGCTGGCGCGGAAGGTCTGCGCGATGACCACCACGTAGGCCGCGATGATGTACCACGGCAACGGCGTGCCCGTCACGATGCGGAAACAGCCGAGGGA
>VXNE01000330.1 GCA_009840715.1 Gammaproteobacteria bacterium | reverse complement strand
TCATGAGTCCAGCGACGTCGAAAGAACTGACCCCCTGGCGTTGCGCTGCGGCAGAGATCCGCTCCCACAGTCCCCGGAGCTCGACCTCGGGAAGGACGCTCGCCACGTCGACTTCCCGCAGCGAGTCCCGGGTTTCGCGGATGGTCTCCCTGAGTCCGTCCACGGACAGCGGCGGGGTGTCGAAGGCGGTCGCCGTGCGGTGGCTGGCGTCCGCCACCGCATCGAGCAGGTCGTCCGCCCTCCGGATCGAATCCGCGTCCGCGATGACGCCACGCTGCTCGAGCTCCTCCGCGAACTCCGCGAGGTACGCCCTGGACCCGTAGGCGACGTCACTGACCAGCGCGAGGATCAGCATCGGCGACAGGTGGACGGTCGCCAGGCTCGCAAGCTCCACGAAGTTGCCGACCGCCTTGCGGGCGACGTAGCGCTCGACGCGCTCGTCTTCGTGACGTTCGCCCGCCCGTTCCACGCCTCCCACGTCCTCGGCCATGAAGTCGAGCATCTGCCCGACGAAGCCGCGGTACGTTTTCGCGTCCCGGAAGGCCCGCGGTAGCAGCACGGTCGCGGACTCCCGCAGCGCGCCGCCGAGGACTCCCGCCGTGCTGCGCACGACACGTTCGGGCAGTGACAGGCCGTAGCGCAGGCGCCGCCGAACGAGCTGCCGAACCTCTTCGACTGGAACGCCCGTCTCGTCCACGGGCGTCACTGCGGCAGCTCCGGATAGGGGATCAGCAGCGAACGCGGCGGCTTGCGCCCTCCGCCCTTGCGGGGCGGCGGCTCGTAGGGCAGCCGCAGGAGCCCGCACAGCGCCGCGAGGTCCGCGGGACCGAGTTCCGCGGCCTGGCCGCGCCGGAGCCAGGACGGCAGCACGACCGGTCCGAAGCGGACGCGCTTCAGGCGGCTCACCCGCCGGCCGACCTGCTCGAAGAGCTTGCGCACCTCGCGGTTACGACCCTCCATCAGCACGACGTGGTACCAGTGGTTGGTGCCCTTGCCGTCGTAGTAGCGCACGTCCGAGAACTGCTGGACCTCGCCGTCCACCTCGATGCCCGACTTGAGCCGTTCGACCGCGTCGTCGTCGAGCATGCCGTCGACGCGTACGGCGTACTCGCGGTCGAGGCCGGTGGACGGGTGCATCAGGCGGTGCGCGAGGGCGCCGTCGTTGGTGAACAGGAGCAACCCGGAACTGTTGATGTCGAGGCGCCCCACCGTCATCCAGCGGCCCCGGTGGGTCGCCGGCAGGGCGTCGAATACCGTGGTCCGGCCGGCCGGATCGCGCCGGGAACAGATCGTCCCCTCGGTCTTGTTCAGGACCAGTACGCGCGGACGCGGAGCCGCGCGTGCCGTCAGCCGCCGGCCGTCAACCTCGATCCGGTCGCCGGCATCGACCCGGTCCCCGACTGTGGCGGTGTTGCCGTTGACGCGGACCCGTCCGGCGAGAATCCAGCGTTCCATCTCGCGCCGTGACCCGAGGCCCCGTTCGGCCAGCGCCTTGTGCAGCTTCTCCGACACGGGAGCCTTCAGCCGGGGGCGCGAGCAGCCTACCGCTCAGCGATCCACCGTGGGCAGCGGGACGACGTTCTCGAGCCCGCTTTCGGCATCTTCCTCCAGTTCCGTCTCGAAGGTGTCATGGATCTCCTCCGCCATCGGCGCCGCGTCGTTTTCGCCATCGTCGTCTTCCGCCGGCGTGATCAGCGCGTGGATCTCCGCCAGCGGCGGCAACTCCTCGAGGTTGGCGAGATCGAAGTAGTCGAGGAAGGTGTTCGTCGTACCGTAGAGCGCCGGCCGGCCGGGCACCTCGCGGTGGCCGACGGACCTGATCCAGCCCCGTTCGAGCAGCGTGCGCATGATGTTGGGGCTGACCGAGACGCCGCGCACCTGCTCGATGTCGCCCCGGGTCACGGGCTGACGGTAAGCGATCAGCGCGAGCGTCTCCAGGAGCGCGCGGGAGTAGCGCGGCGGCTTCTCCTCCCAGAGCCGGCTGATCCACGGGCTCAGCTCCTGGCGGACCTGGAAGCGGTACCCGCTCGCGACCTGCCGGAGGCGGTACCCGTGGCCCTCGAGGTCGAACTCGATCTCCGCGAGGGCGCTCTTCACGGCCTGGCGCGGGTTGGCCTCGGGCAACTCGCCGGGCCCGAACAGCCGCAGCATGCGTTGGATGGAAACGGGTTCCGGGGACGCGAGCAACGCCGCCTCGAGAACGCGTCGGATTTCGGCCTGCTGGAGCATCGCGGTCGTCCGGTCAGGAAGCGGCGCGCAGGTAGATCGGCGCGAAGGCCCGGTGCTGCACCAGGTCGATCAGCCCCTCGCGGTGGAGTTCGAGCACTGCCAGGAAGCTCACGATGATGCCGTGCTTGCCCTCCTGCGGAGAGAAGAACTCCTCGAGCGGAAGGAACCGGCTGGCGGCGTTCACCCGGGCCAGCATGCTGGTCATGCGTTCGCGCACCGAGAGCGCCTCGAACTGGACCGCGTGATGCCGGTTGAGGTTGGCCCGGTGGAGCACGTCCGCCATCGCGAGCATCAGCTCCTTGAGTTCGACCGCCGGCGGGGGGTGCGCCGTGACGAGTTCCGGCGGCTCCGCGCCCGCGGGAAAGACATCGCGTTCCAGGCGCGGCAGGTCGGCGAGCCGCTCCGCGGCGTCCCGGATGCGCTCGTACTCCTGCAGCCGCCGGATCAGCTCGGCGCGCGGGTCCCCCTCCTCGTCCTCGTCGTCGACGGGACGCGGGAGGAGCAGCCGCGACTTGATCTCGGCCAGGGTCGCGGCCATGGCGAGGTACTCTCCCGCCAGCGTCAGCCGGAGCGCGGACATCAGCTCGATGTAGCGCATGTACTGGTCGGTGATCTCGGCCACCTGGACCTCGAGGATGTCGAGGTTCTGGCGCCGGATCAGGTACAGCAGCAGGTCGAGGGGACCCTCGAATGTCTCCAGGATTACCTCGAGGGCGTCGGGCGGGATGTAGAGGTCGGTCGGCAGTTCGTCGACCACCCGTTCTCCGACGATGGCGACCACCGACCCGCCGCGGCGCTTGCGGCGCTCGGCGTCGAGCCGCGTGACGCGGCCCTCGTCGTCGCTCATCGGTGGGTGACGCCCACGGCGGCCCGCACGTCCTCCATCGTCTCCCGGGCGATGTCGCGGGCCGCCTCGGACCCTTCGACGATGATGGTGCGCACGAGGTCCGGGTTCTCCTCGAACTGCGCGGCGCGCTCGCGGAACTGCGCCTGTTCCCCGACGATCGTGTCGATCAGGGGTCCCTTGCAGTCGATGCAACCGATACCCGCCGAGCGGCAGTTCTCGGCCGCCCAACTGCAGACGGACTCGGACGAGAGCGCCTTGTGCATCGAGAACACCGGGCAGTTGTCGGGATCGCCCGGGTCGCTGCGGCGGACGCGCGCCGGGTCGGTGGGCATCGTGCGGATCTTCTTCTCGGTGACCTCTGGGGCCTCGCGCAGGGGGATGTCGTTGCCGTAGGACTTCGACATCTTGTCGCCGTTCAGCCCGGGAAAAACCGACGTCTCCGTCAGGAGCGCCTGGGTCTCCGCCAGCACGATGCGGCCGCCGCCCTCGAGGTATCCGAACAGCCGCTCCCGGTCGCCGATCGAGAGGTTCTGTTGTTCGGACAACAGGGCGCGGGCGCGTTCGAGGGCCTCGCGGTCGCCGCGCTCGAGGTAATCCCGGCGGGCCGACTGGTAGAGCCGCGCCGCCTTGCGCCCCATCTTGCGGACCGCCGCCTGGGCGTGCTCCTCGAAGCGCGGCTCGCGGCCGTAGATGTGGTTGAAGCGGCGGGCGATCTCGCGCATGAGTTCGATGTTGGGCACCTGGTCCGCACCCACCGGCACCTTCCCGGCGCGGTAGATCAGCACGTCCGCCGCCTGCAGGACGGGGTAGCCCAGGAAACCGTAGGTCGAGAGGTCCCGGTCGTTGAGCTTCTGCTGCTGCTCCTTGTAGGTCGGCACGCGCTCGAGCCAGCTCACCGGCGTGATCATCGACAACAGGAGGTGCAGCTCCGCGTGTTCCGGCACGCGGCTCTGCACGAAGATGGTCGACGCCCCCGGGCTGATGCCGGCGGCGAGCCAGTCCACGACCATGTCGACGGTGTGCGCCTCAATGACGCCGGGGTCCTGGTAGTGCGTCGTGAGCGCGTGCCAGTCGGCGACGAAGAAGAGGCACTCGTACTCGTGCTGCAGCTGCACCCAGTTCTTGAGCGCGCCGTGATAGTGGCCGATGTGCATGCGGCCGGTCGGCCGCATTCCGGATACGACCCGTCGATCCGAGTCGGTGCTGCTCAAGTGAACGGGGTGGTCGTGAACACGCGGCGGCGATTATACCAGCGCCCGCTACGGTGACGGCTCCCGCCAGCAAAGTGTCGGACTTCGCGCAGCAGCGCGATGACCGACGCTGTGCTGGAACGACTTGGGCTGGGGCCAAGAGCCCTCAGCCGGGGAGCGCGAGGGGCTTGTCCCTCGCAAGAAGACTCTGCGCCCGTCAGGGCGACGGCTTCGGTGGCGCTAGAGCGACGGCTTGGGTGGCGATAGCTCGAAGTCGCCGAGCCCGACCCTTGTGACCTCGGGCAGGCTGTCGGTGAGATCGACCACCGTGGTCAGCTCCCGCAGGCAGGGTCCGCCGTCCACGATGAGGTCCACGACCCCTTCGAGGCGCTCGCGGATGTCCTGCGCCTCGGTCATCGGGTACTCGTCGCCCGGCAGCATCAGCGTCGTCGACATCATCGGCTCCTCGAGCTGCGCGAGGAGCCCGAGACTGACCGGGCTGTCGGGGACCCGCAGGCCGATGGTTCGCCGCCGGCTCATCAGCCGCCGCGGCACTTCGCGCGTTGCCTTCAGGATGAACGTGATGGGCCCCGGCGTGTAGTGCTTGAGGATGCGGTAGCTCGTGTTGTCCACCATCGCGTACGCCGCAAGTTCGGAAAGGTCGCGGCACAGGAGCGTGAAATGATGCCGCGGGTGCAGTCCGCGGATCTCCCGGATGCGGTCCAGCGCCGCCTTGTCGCCGATGTGACACCCCAGGGCGTAGGTTGAGTCCGTGGGGTACACGATCACCCCGCCACCCTTGGCGATCTCGGCCGCACGAGCCAGCAGCCGCGCCTGCGGATGGGTGGGGTGAACGCTGAAGAATTGGCTCATAGGAGCTATTATCCGTGAAATATGAAGCAGTTGGTCGATTTCCTTCCGGTCCTGGCATTCGTCGGGGTCTACGTGTTCACGGACATCTTCGTGGCGACTGCGGCCCTGATGGCGACCGCCGTCGTGCAGCTGGCCGTGTTCAAATGGAAAGGCTGGCCGGTCAGCCGGCAGATGTGGGTGGTGATCTGGGTCGCCCTCGTCTCCGGCGCCCTGACGCTGCTCTTCCAGAACAAGACGTTCATCCAGTGGAAGCCGACGATCGTCTACTGGATCATGGCCTGCGCGATCGTCGGCAGCCGCTACGTGGGCTCGGGCGACCACATCCAGAAGGCCCTCGGCAGGATGCTGGTGCTGCCGGACCGCGCCTGGGCGTACCTGACCTGGGGCTGGGGCGTCGCCATGCTGGCGGCGGGCGGCGCCAACCTCGCGGTCGCCTACGGCTTCAGCGAGCAGGCCTGGGTTACCTACAAGCTCGTCTCCGCGTTCGCGATCCCGGTCGTCCTTACGGTGGGCAGCGTCGCCTACCTGGCCGCCACCGGCCAGTTGCCCGACGAGGAGGCCCTGGAGGGGGCCGAGCGGCAGTGAACGGACCCGTGAAGCGGCTCGCGTGCACCTTCGCCCTCGCCGCCCTGGCGGCGCCGGGGTTCTCGGCACTGGCCCAGACGACGATGTACATCTCCGACGAGTATCGCGTGCCGTTGCGCAGCGGCCCTTCGGGAGAGCATCGCATCCTGCATTGGGGCCTCCCCACCGGCACCGTCGTGGAGGCCCTGGAGGTGGACGAAGACGCGGGGTTCACCCACGTGCGCCTGCCGAGCGGCAACGAAGGCTGGTTGCCGAACCAGTATCTCGTGGGCGAGCCGATCGCGCGGATGCAGTTGGCGGACGCCGAGGCGCGGATCACCGAGCTCGAGGGGCTGCTGGCGGGGAACGACGCGGCGGCGGCCCTGGCCAACGCGCGGGAGATCGAACGGTCCCACGCGGAACTCGAGCGGGCCCACGCCGAACTCGAGCAGGAACTGGAACGCGTCCGGAGTACCTCCGAGCAGGGACTCGGACTCTACGAGAACAACCGCGACCTGGTGCAGCTCAACACCAACCTGCGGGCGGAGGTGGACGACCTGCTCGCCCAGCGCGACAGCCTGGAACAGAACGTGGAGCGGCAGTGGATGCTGATCGGCGGGTGCCTGGTGCTCGTCGGGCTGTTGCTCGGCGTCGCCATCAAGTCCCGTCCGCGACGCAACTCCTGGGCGTGACGGCGCTCTCGGTCAACCTCAACAAGGTCGCCTGGCTGCGCAACGCGCGCGAAGGGGCGCGGCCGTCCGTGGCGGACGCGGCGCGCACCGTCATCGCCGCGGGAGCCCAGGGCGTCACCGCGCATCCCAGGCCCGACCAGCGCCATATCCGCCCGGACGACGTCGCGGTGCTGGCCGAAGTGGTGCGCGCGCATCCGCAGATCGAGTTCAACATCGAGGGCAATCCCTACGCCGGGCCGCGCGACAACGGGTATCCGGGCTTCGACCGGCTGATCGGGTCGGCGCGGCCGCACCAGGCGACGCTGGTGCCGGACGCGGACGGCCAACTGACGTCCGACCACGGATGGGACCTCTCGGACCAGGCGGACGCGGACCGGTTGGCGGCGGTCGTCGCCCGCTACCGCGGCTGGGGCGCCCGGGTGAGTCTCTTCGTGGATCCCGTGCCGGAACAGATCCGCGGTGCGGCGGACTGCGGCGCCGACCGGATCGAACTCTATACGGGCCCCTACGCCGAGATCGTCGAACGGTGCGGGGCCGAAAGTGACGACGCGGAGGAGAGCCGCCGGGTCTACCGCGAAGCCGCGCGCTACGCCGGCGAACTCGGCCTCGGCGTCAACGCCGGCCACGACCTCAACCTGGACAACCTGGCGCGGTTCGTCGCCATGGGCGGGATCGCGGAAGTGTCGATCGGCCACGCCCTCACGGCGGACGCGCTGGAATGGGGCCTGCCGGCGACGGTGGGCAAGTACCTCGACGCGATAGCACAGGGAATCAGCAAACAGGGAATCAGCAAGGAGCACAGGGAATGAAACACGCACCACATCGCCACGGACTGGTGGCCGGACTGCTGTCGGCGACGCTGTCCGGCACGGCCATGGCCGACAATCCGGTCGTCGTCCTCGAGACCAGCATGGGCGACCTCGCCGTCGAACTCTTCGCGGAGAAGTCGCCCAAGACCGTGGAGAACTTCCTCGACCTGGTCGACGCGAGCTTCTACGACGGCCTGATCTTCCACCGGGTCATCGAGGGCTTCGTCATTCAGGCCGGCGGTCACACGGCGGACATGGAGTACCGGGAAGCGCCCCGCACGGTCGTAAACGAGTCGAACAATCGCGTCGCGAACGACCGGTACACGCTCTCCATGGCGCGCACCTCGGACCCGGACTCGGCGGGCGCGCAGTTCTACATCAACATGACCGACAACGACAGCCTGAACTACCGTCCCGGGCGACCCGGCTACACGGTGTTCGGGCGCGTCATCGAAGGCATGGACGCCGCGCACGAGATCGAGCGCACCAGGACGGGCACCCGGATGGGCATGCGGGACGTGCCCGTCGAACCGGTCGTCATCACGAAGGCGTACCGGCGGCCGTGACTGCGCAACGGTTTTTCACGGCGGCGGCCATCGCCGCCCTGCTCGCCGTGGTCGCGGCGGAAGCAAACCGGTGGCTGCTCGGCGGCAGCTACCTGGGCCTGCTTGCGGTGGTGTTCCTCGCGTGCCTGGCGTCCGGGCTCGCCGCAATGCGCGTCGGCGGGAGTACCCGTGCCCGGGGGTCCCGTTCCCGCGGTCCCCGCTCCCGAGGCCAGGGCCGTGGGCGCTCGCGAACGCCGCGCGAAGCGCGTCCGCAGTCGCGCCCGGCCCCGGATGGACCCAGGGAGACCGGCACGGTCAAGTGGTTCAGCCGCTCGAAGGGGTTCGGGTTCGTCATCCGCGAGGACGGCGACGAGATCTTCGTCCATCACCGCTCGATACGCTCGGACGGCGATGGGCGCGGCAACCTGCGCGACGGCCAGCGCGTGACGTTCGTCGCGGTCGAACGCAGCAAGGGGTGGCAGGCGGAGGACGTGTCGCCCGCCGGCGACTGACCGCCCGGTGAACCTGCGCGGGTTTCTCTCGGAGCGCGTCGGGAAGGCGTTCCGCGCGGCAGGCGTGGACGATCCCGAGCCGATGCTGCGCCCGTCCGGGCGGCCGGAGTTCGGGGACTACCAGGCGAACGGGGCGATGGCGGCCGCCAAGCGCCTGCGCACGAACCCCCGCGTCCTGGCGACGGCCATCGCCGAGGCTTTCACTGACGCGAGTCCCGGGATTGCCGAGCAGGTGGATGTCGCCGGACCGGGTTTCGTCAACATCACGCTCTCCAGCGCCTTCCTGTCCAAACGCCTGGGCAGCGTCGATATCGAGCGGACGCCGGACCCGGACCGGGCAGTCCTGGACTACTCCTCGCCGAACCTGGCCAAGGAAATGCACGTCGGCCACCTTCGCACGACCATCGGCGACGCCATGGCGCGCATCCTGGAGGCGCTGGGCCACGAGGTGATCCGCCAGAACCACGTCGGCGACTGGGGCACTCAGTTCGGCATGCTCGTGGCCCACCTGGAAGACCTCCAGGAAGACGCCGCGGAACTGAAGGACCTCGAGGTCTTCTACGCCGAGGCGCGCAAGCGCTTCGACGCGGACACGGCGTTCGCGGACCGCGCACGGCGCACGGTGGTCGACCTCCAGCGGGGCGACGAGGCCGTCCGGGGATACTGGCGGCGCTTCATCGACATCTCGCTGTCTCACTGCCGCGCGGTGTACGAGACCCTCGGGATCACGCTCACCGACGCAGATCTCGACGCCGAGAGCCGCTACAACGACGCGCTGCCGAAGGTCGTCGAGGACCTGGACCGCGCCGGCCTCCTCACCGAGTCCGACGGCGCGATGTGCGTGTTCCTCGAAGAGTTCGAGGCCCCGGTCATCGTGCAGAAGCGCGACGGCGGCTACCTCTACGCGACCTCGGACCTGGCGGCGGCGCGTCTGCGCACGGACCACTATAGGGCCGACCGCGTGCTCTACTTCACCGACGCGCGGCAGTCCCTGCACTTCCGCCAGTTCTTCGCCGTGGCGCGGAAGGCCGGGTTCGTGGCAGAGGAATGCAGCCTCGAGCACCATCCCTTCGGGGCGATCCTCGGCCAGGACAACCGGCCCTTCAAGACGCGGACCGGCGGCGTGGTCAAGCTCGCGGACCTGCTCGACGAGGCGGTCGAACGCGCGCGGGGGCTGGTCGAGGAGAAGAATCCGGAGCTGACCGGCGCGGAGGCCGACCGGGTGGCCCGCGCCGTGGGCATCGGCGCCGTGAAGTACGCGGACCTCTCGAAGCACCGTACGAGCGATTACGTCTTCGACTGGGACACGATGCTCTCCTTCGACGGCAACACCGCGCCCTACCTGCAGTACGCCTTTGCGCGGATCCAGAGCATCTTTCGGCGCGCCGGCGTGTCGGCCGACAGTCTCGAGGCGGCGCCAGCCGTCGTGGAGCCAGAGGAGCGGCGCCTTGCGGTACTGCTGCTGCGCTTTCAGGAGACCCTCGAGCAGGTCGCGAGCGAGGCGCTGCCGCACCTGCTCTGTGCGTATCTCTACGAACTGGCGAGCCGTTTCATGCAGTTCTACGAGGCGTGTCCCGTCCTCGATGCGCCGGGCGAATCGCGCGCGAGCCGCCTCAGGCTCTGCGCGCTGACGGCAGAGACGTTGCAGCGCGGGCTGGGTCTGCTGGGAATCGAAACCGTAGAACGCATGTAGGGACGGGCTTGTCCCGTCCGGCTGCTCTCACGTGCCCCGTCGACGTTGCGGAACATGTGGGACCAGCTCCGGCATCTGCCGCTTCATGAAACCATCAAAGAGGGGGACGGTGAACGCCGTCTCGCCATGGCGCTGGCTCCAGATCATGCCCTTCGTGATCAGGCGTTGGCGCACGCTCGCCACGGCGGAGGTCCCGACTCCGAGCGTCTCGGCGATCTGACCTGTTGCGTGCGGTCCGGGGCCCAGTTCCGCCATGGCGCGCAGGTACTTCTGCTCCAGGGGCGTCAGTCGGTCGAAACGCACGCGGAAGAAGTTGCCGTCCAGGTGCGCGAGCACATCCGGCGTGGCGGTCTCCACCATTCCCGCGGTCACGGGACTCGCGGGCGCGGCGTTCCAAACCTGGAAGCCCCACTCCTGAATGAAATAGGGATAGTTCTGCGCGCCAGCCAGGATCAGCTCGACGGCGTCGGGCTCGAAGTCGGCACCCTCCGCGCGCGCCGGCTTCAGCAACGCGGCACGGGCGTCCGCCGGGTCGAGCGGGCCGACCGCAGGGTAGTCGAACAGGCGCTCGGCGTATGACTTGGCTCGGCCGGAAAGAGCGACGACCTGCGGCAGGCCGGCGCCGACGAACAGGAAGGGGAGGTTGCGTTGGGCAATCTCGTGGCAGCCGACGATGACGGCCCCGAGTTCTTCCGCGGCAAGGTACTGGACCTCGTCCACGAACAATGCAATGGCGGTGTTCCTGTCGGCGGCGGCTTGCGCCACGATGGCGAGTAGACGAGGCAGGTCCTGCTCGATGTCTCCGCTGTCCGCTTCGCCCGGCGCCAGGTCCACGCCAAACCCGAACGGCCCCACGTTGACTTTGAACGCCTTGGCGAACCCGGCGAGTGCGTTCGCCCCCTGCCTCAGAGTCCGGCCGGCCCTGCGGCGCAGGTCAAGGGTATGGACGAGGTGGCGGAGTTCGGGGGTGAGCAGCGCCGGGAGGGAAGCGCCTTCCGGCGCCTCGATCCGCAGGGTCTGGAAGCCCTTTCCTTCCGCCCCCAGACGCAATCGGTTCAGCAGGACCGTCTTGCCGACACCGCGCAAGCCGATCAGCATCCGGCCTTTGGCGGGACGGCCTGCAAGTACCCGGTCCATGTCCGTGGATGCGTCCGCCAGCAGAGCGTCTCGGCCCGCCAACTCCGGCGGCTGGAGGCCGGCGCCCGGCGCGTACGGATTTCGCAAACGGTCCATGGGGCGCAAGTTAACACAATTAACAGGTTTATCGGGGATCCTGTTAACGTCAATAAACTTGTTGATTTCGAGAGGCTGCCGCCCTCGCCCAAGACCGGACAGCGCATCGCCTCCGCCGGCATGGGCCATCGCGAACCCTTCAGGTCAGACGACCGTGCCCGACTTCGACGATGACCTCCGGAACACGAAGGGCTCCTGGGGCCGCCCCTGTCCTACGGTCCCCGGGCGGTGGCACGGGATATATCGTCGGCGCTGCGTCCAGGACCCACCACCGCACGGGCCGGACGCATGCCGGCATTCCACGCGTCCCAAGCCGCCCGCAGTTCCGCCACCCGCTCCGGCTCGCGTGCCGCGAGGTCTTCGGTCTCGCCGACATCGCGGCGGAGGTCATACAACCGGTGCGGCGTCATCTCGTCTCGCGGCTCCTGCAGCAGCAGCTCGCCCTCGTCCATCTGCGCCACGTAACTCACGAGCTTCCAGTCGCCGCTGCGGACCGCCATCTGCCCCCACGAGCGCCAGAAGAGGGCCTCGTGCGGACGCCCCGACGTCTCTCCCTTGAGGTAGGGGAGGAGATTGACGCCGTCCAGTTGCCAATCCGGGTCGATCGGGACCCCCGCCGCCGCCAGCGCGGTCGGCAGGATGTCGAGCTGGATCGCGGGCTCGTCGTATCGTGCGCCGGACGGCAACGCGCGCGGCCAGGACACGACGAAGGGGACGCGGATGCCGCCCTCCAGCGTCGTGCCCTTCGAGCCTCGCAGCGGCGAGTTGTCCGAGGCGTTGTACGCGTACTTGTGGACCGTGGGCCCGCCGTTGTCGCTGATGAAGAAGACGAGCGTGTCCTCCTCGACCCCCGAGCGACGCAGTTGCTCGAACACGGCGCCAATCGCTTCGTCCATCGCGAGCGTCATGGCGTTGTAGACGCGCCGTACCGGGTGGGACGTGTTCATGAACCGGCCGAGCCGATCCAGGGAGGCCTGCATCGGCGTATGCGGGGCGTTGAAGGAGAGGAAGAGGAAGAACGGCTCCGACGCATGGCGCGCGATGAACGAGACCGCTTCCCGCCCGAACGCGTCCGTCAGGTACGCCGGCTCGGCCACCGGCTCCCTGCCGCGCACGATCTGCCGGTCGAGCGTGGCGCGCCCCTCCGGGACGGTCATGACATCCAGGCCGTGGCCCTGTCGATCGGGGAAGATGATGATGGGAACGCCCGGCCAGAAGCTGTGCCCGCCGCGCACGAAGCCGAAGAACTCGTCGAACCCGCGCTCCATCGGGTGGTACTCCGGGGGAATGCCGAGGTGCCACTTGCCCACCACGCCCGTCACGTAGCCCGCAGCCTTGAGGTGGTCCGCGAGGGTGGTTTCCTCGAGCGAGAGGCCATCGTCGGGAACGCCCTCGTGACCGTGCGCGCCGAACCGCTGCTGGTACCTGCCGGTGACCAACCCCGCGCGCGTCGTGGCGCACCACGTACCGGACACGTAGCCGTTCGAGAACCGCACGCCGCGGGCGGCGAGGGCGTCCAGACTCGGCGTCGGGATGTCCGAACCGCCCTGGAATCCTAGGTCCCCATAGCCGAGATCGTCGGCCACGATGAGCAGGATGTTGGGTTTGCGGTCCGCCGCCGTCACGGCTGCCGCCGCGCAGCACAGCGCGACGACCGCCAGCCGGAGCCCCATCGCACGGAAGCGGGTGCTGAACACGGACATGGTCTTCCTCCTCGGCGGGGGCGGCGGCCGGACGGGCATGCGGTTACGGGACGGGGCGCATCTGCGCGTTCCAGTCGTTCCAGTGCGACAGGAGTTCGGCGACGCGCTCCGGCTCCTGGCGCGACAGGTCCTCGGTCTCGCCGACGTCCCGGGCCAGGTTGTACAGCCGGTGCGGCGTCACCTGATCGAGCGGGTCGTCGAGCCCAATGTCGCCCGTGTCGAACCCCGCCTGGTAAGTGACGAGCTTCCAGTCGCCGCTACGGACCGCCATCTGCCGGATCGAGCGCCAGAACAGCAGATCGTGCGGCCGCCCCGCCGCCTCTCCCCGCAGGTAGGGCAGGAGGTTGACGCCGTCGAGTTGCCACTCCGGGTCGACCGGAACGCCCGCGGCCGCAAGTGCCGTGGGCAGGAAGTCGAGCTGGATCGCCGGTTGGTCATACTGCATCCCGGACGGCAGGCCGCCCGGCCAGGACACGACGAACGGCACCCGGATACCTCCTTCGAGCGTCGAGCCCTTGGATCCTCGAAGCGGGCTGTTGTCCGACGCGTTGTAGGCGAAGCGCCGGACGGTCGGCCCGCCGTTGTCGCTGATGAAGAAGACGAGCGTGTCCTCCTCGATCCCGGATCGTCGCAGTTGCGCGAACACCGCGCCGATCGCCTCGTCCATCGCGAGCGTCATGGCGTTGTAGACGCGCCGTACCGGGTGGGCGGTCGTGGCGAACGCCGCGAGCCGATTCACCTCCGCCTGCATCGGGGTGTGCACGGCATTGAAGGAGAGGAAGAGGAAGAACGGTCCCGATGCGTGGCGCTCGATGAACGACACGGCCTCGCGCCCGAACGCGTCCGTCAGGTACGCCTCCTCCGCGACGGGCTCGGTGCCGAGGATAATCTGCCAGCCCCACATGGCGGGCAGCATGATCTCCGACAACAGCCGAC
>VXNE01000365.1 GCA_009840715.1 Gammaproteobacteria bacterium | reverse complement strand
GGAGTGCGCAACTTTCGCTTGTCACGAATGTGCAATTTACGGTTGTCACCAACAGTTGTCGCAAGACGGGCGCGAGCGCGGGTGCCCGGTGTGGAGTTGACCCCCTTCCAAATCGGGGCGGCCAGTCGCCGGGTAGGGAGCGGTTTCGCGCGGTCTCGGGGGGCGGTCGGCGAGTCGGATGCCCACGCGTGCTCGCGGCTGGCTGGGCACGCGACCGGCCACGGCTGCGGGCATGCTCGATCGCGTTCCGACATTGTGTCGCGATGAGGCTGCACACGTGTCAGAATTCAAGGGGAAGGGTGGGAACAGCGCACCGGGGCGCCGCGTCCAGGTCCTGCCGAGCGGTCGGCACAGAGAGCCGCGGCGGCGGCGGAACGCATCAAACAGTTACACAGGAGCACTGATGAAGTCGAAGCTATGGTGGATGCTGTTTATCGTTGTCGCGCCGTGCTACGCCGTGGAGAACAGCGCTGCAGCAACGCCCCCCGGGAGCGAGAGTGCCGACCTGGCCTTACCACCGACTGCCTTTCCTCGAGAGTTACGCGCGAAGCTGATCGCTTGGGGGCAGGCCGTTGACCTTCCGTATGGGAAGAAACGTCCGCCGGCCAATTCTCTGGAGCTTGTAAAGTGCGCGGCCGACCTGGGTTTTGACGCAATCGAGCTTGATATTCGAGTATCGAGGGACGGCGTCCCCGTCCTGGCACACGACGACTTGCTCCCCGGGGACGTGGGAAGGATCACTGGCCATTCCTTCTCAGCGTTGAAACAGATGCAGATAGGAGAATGGCGGGGAAAAACCGTGCGGATAGCTTCTTTGGAAGAAGCCCTGGCCCTGGAAAGGCGGCCAAAGGTCATCGTGGCGGACATGCGCGTGAAGGCGTCCCACGGAGAAGCCGTCGCGGAGGTTGTGCGGCGGAACATGGATGCTGCTGATTTCATCTTCACGGCTTACAACGTATCGAGTGGGCAAGCCTTTCACCTTGCCCTTCCGAGGTCGCGAGTATTTCTAAAGACATACGACACCCCGGATATCGAGTGGATTGACAGCGCCGCTGATGCGGGGTTGTCCGGGATCATGTTCCAGGTTCGCGACAGCCTCGCGGTCCCACTTGGACACATCGTGACGGCGGCAAGGAAAAGAGGCCTCGAAACCATGACGTTCGTTCACGTCCACTCACGCCATGGAGAAACAAGGTTGAACGCTCAGTCCTTTACGTCGTGGATCAGGCGCCATGCCCGCGTGTTCTTTGACGTGTGGACTTGGATGGAGTTTCTTCGAGGCTTCGACTTCGTTGTCGGAACACGAATCCACGGCGTGCTAATGGGCATACAGGTGGGGGTTCCAGGCATCTGCGTCGTGTCTGACTCGCGAACTCGTGAGCTCTGCGAGACAATGGATATTCCCCACGTCTTGTCTAGAGACCATCGCGACGGTCTTGATCGGGTAGAGTTGATGGGCCTGTTCCGCGAACAGTTCGATGCAGGTCGATTCGACTCCAAACGCCGGCGGCTCGCCGCGAACTATCTGACCTTTCTGGAAGGGAACGGGCTCACTGTGAAGGGATCACTGAGGAGCCTGGCCCGGGCTGCGTAGAGGCGTTGTCGGGAAGGCGCCGCGCGGCATCTAACCGGCGCCACCAGCCTTGCCACGGTATTGCTCGATTACTTCGTCCACCGGGCCGTAGGCGGCGACAGTCCCTCCGTCCAGCCAGAGCGCGCGATTGCAGATGCGCTTCACCAGATTGATGTTGTGCGTCACGAAAACGATAGTTTTGTCTTCCCTAAAGCGGTCCAGCATGATCTCTCGAGATTTCTCCCTGAACTCCTGATCTCCGACGCTAAAGACTTCGTCGAGCAGCAAGACGTCAGGATCGAGGTCGATCGCGGTGGAGAAACACAGCCTGCTTCGCATTCCACTGGAATAGGTGCTTACTCGACGGTGGATGGCGTCTCCCAATCCGGACATCTCGGTTACTGGTGCAATGCGGGCCTGTGCTTCCTTGTGAGATAGTCCCGACAGCATCCCGTGCATCACGATGTTTCGGGCACCGGTGAGTTCGCTGTCGAATCCAGCATTCAGCGACAGGAGCGCAGTTGACATCCCCTCGCTGTCCACCGAGCCAACATTCGGATTCAATACGCCGGCCATGACGCGCGTAAGGGTCGACTTGCCCGCGCCGTTTGGGCCGATGACGCCGAGCTTCTCGCCTGGCCGTACGTGAACGGAGACGTCACGCAGGGCCAGGACATCCTGCCCAGAAGAGAGAAGCCGATACTGCGAGTAGACGACTGACACTCCTGAGAGACGCATTATGCGATTACGCGCCGAGTAAGAACCAAATCCCAGCGGGCGTAGGCAAACTTCATTATATACAGCCATACCAGACTGGAGAGCCCGATGCGTACGCTTGAGAGCACCTCGGGAAGTGTGCCTCCGAGGAGTACTTGGCGATAATCTTCAATCAGTATCGCCATTGGGTTGACCCGGAAAACGCTCTGGTATGCGGGCGGCATGGTGTCTATGGCGAAGAAAAGGCCGGAACAGAACATCATGAGCGTGAGGCCGGAGCGGACGATGAACCTGATGTCTCTGATCCAGCAGCAAACGAATGCGACGGTACAGGCGAAAGCCAGAATCAGAAGCAGTTGCGTCACCACCAACACCGGAAGGTAGAGCCACGCGTAGGACGGGCCGATGGTCAGGCCCATGACGAGCAGGACGATGCCGAAGACGAAGACGTGTTTCAGGGACGCCGAGAGAACGTTCGTAAAGGGGAACATCATCTTCGGCAACCGCATCTGCGAGATGATGCCTTTGGCTACATTCAGGCTTTCCGTGGAGTTGGAGACGCCGTTCGAGAACCAGAGCCAGGTGGTCACACCGATAATCAGAAAGTACTGAAAGTTCTCGGCATTGGGGGCGCGCAGATACGTGAACACGAAGAAGAAGACTCCGGTCATGGCGATGGGCTCCAGGAACCACCACAGCCAGGCCAGGTAGTATCTGGACGCCTCCCCGATCATGCCGATGTACGCTCGGTACAAGGCGTAGCGCCAGAGGTGCCCATCGATCAGAAACATGCTGTTGTCGTACCCCAAGTCACGCAGGTGGTTGCGGCGACGGTTTACGGGCGTCACGGACTACCGGTGACCGGAGTGACGGCGAGCTTCCGGGGGGCAGGGGCCGTGGCTCAGTGCCGCCGCGAGCGCAGTCTAGCAGTTTGCCCGTGTTGGCACGCCACGGGCTTGAGGGATCGCTAGGGTGGGACACTGGTGTAGGTCTGTTGCAGTTGGTTGGCGTGGACGCCACGGTTTCCCAGCGTCCGGAGCCGTTGCCGTCCGCGCGCACCGAGGAGGGCCGCGAGACCTGCGTCGACCAGCACGGGCCCGAGCTTGGCCGCCAGCGCCGGGACATCGCCCCGCACGAACAGGTAACCGTTGTCGCCGTCGGTCACCAACTCCGGGAGACCGCCCACTGCACTCGCGACAATCGCTCGTCCGTGCGCCATCGCCTCGTACGCCACCAGCGGCGCGTTCTCGAGCCAGAGACTCGGGATGACCACCACGCGTGCTGCCCGGTAGAAACGTGCCAGCCCCTCGTGGTCGTGTTGGCCGAGAAACCGGACGCCGGACAGTCCCATTTCCTCCACGAGTTCCCGCAGCCGTTTTTCCTCCGGCCCGGATCCCACCAGCCACAGCGTGGCCTCCGGGATTTCGCGCGCGACTCTCGAGAACGCCCGCAGCAACACGTCCACCCCCTTGTGCGCGATTAGGCTGCCGACATACAGGATGACCGGCTTCTCGGGCAGCGGCTCGTCAGGCGCGATCGGCACGGACGTGAAATTCGGCAAGTGGTGCACGTCGCGATACCCGCGCTTCTCGAGATGCCCCGCCAGATCCCGGCTCGGTGCGATGAACCGTCGAACGATGCGCCGGTCGAGGAAACGCCGGTTGTAGAGGAGCCAGCCGGCGGCCAGAAGGACCTTCCAGTTCAGGCACCCGTGCCGCCAGGCCACGAGGGGTGAACGACCGGCGCAGGATCGCTCGCGCGCGCAGAACGCCGTGGGATACAGGGCCGTGTAGTCGTGCACGGTCTGAACCACGCGTTGGCCGCGCAGCGCCAGGTTTACCGTGATGGCGAAGCGATAGTTGTTGTGGAGATGGACGACGTCCGGCCGGAGTTCGCGAACGTACCCCCGTAGCGTGCGGTAGAGCTTGGGGTAGAAGAACGTGCGCTTAAGGTTAAGCGCCACGAGGTTGGGTGCCCGGACGCGGAAGATGTACCGCGACACCGTCGTCTCGGATCCTGAATCGGACATTGCGAAGAGGTGCACCTGATGACCGCGCTCCTCGAGGGCGGCGGTCACGTCCAGGATGTAGCGCTCGGTGCCGCCCAGCACGTCTTCCGGCCGGTGGTCGTTCACCATGAGGATCTTCATCGTGGATCAATGGGCATCGGGTCTCGCACGAAACCCGTTACGGTACGCCCGGCTCCTGCAGCAACCCCTTGAGGTAGTTCGCATAGGCCGGGCTGGTCCCCGCGGCCAGCCCGGCGAGCTCCCTGTCCGAGATCCATCCCATCCGCCAGGCCACCTCTTCCGGACAGGCGATCTTGAGCCCCTGCCGGTGCTCGATGGTCTGCACGAAATGGCTTGCCTGGAGGAGCGTGTCGTGGGTGCCGGTGTCGAGCCAGGCGATGCCCCGTCCGAGGAAGACGACGTCCAGGGCCTCTTTGCGGAGATAGTGCCGGTTGACGTCGGTGATCTCCAGTTCGCCGCGTGCCGATGGCTCGAGGGATCCGGCGACGGCCACGACATTGTTGTCGTAGACGTAGAGTCCCGTGACCGCGTGGTTGGAGGGCGGTTTGACGGGTTTCTCCACGATGTCCGCGACGCGGCCGTCCTCGTAGCGGACCACGCCGAGCCCGCTCCCGTCCTGGACCTGGCAGGCGAACACCGTCGCGCCGCGGTTGTCGGCGATGGCCCGATGCACCAAGCTCGGAAGGTCCGCGCCGAAGAAGATGTTGTCACCGAGGATGAGGACGACGGCGTTGTCGCCGATGAACTCCTTCGCGACGAGGAAGGCGTCGGCGACGCCACGCGGCTCTTGCTGCACGACGTAGTCGAGAGAGATGCCCCACTGACTCCCGTCCCCGAGCAGTTCGCGGTAGCGGGGCAGGTCGTCCGGCGTCGCGATGACCAGAACATCCCGCAACCCCGCGAGCATCAGCGTAGTGAGCGGGTAGTAGATCATGGG
Source organism: Gammaproteobacteria bacterium (assembly GCA_009840715.1). GTDB lineage: Bacteria > Pseudomonadota > Gammaproteobacteria > Pseudomonadales > Azotimanducaceae > VXNE01. The sequence goes on along the minus strand of VXNE01000365.1, from coordinate 8,766 downwards.
CTTGTCGTAGACGGGCAGCAGTTGCTTGGACACGCTGCGGGTCACGGGGTACAGCCGTGTCGCCCGGCCTCCGGCGAGGACGATCGCCTTCGTCGTCATGGCCCGGGCGCGTCGCCGTCGGCCGCCACGCGCGCGTCGCCGTCGCGCCCGAAGTCGTCGTCCCGTCGTTCAATGTCGTCTTCGCCGAGGTACTTGCCCACCTGGACTTCGATCAGTTCGACCGGTACGTCGCCCGGGTTCGAGAGACGGTGCCAGCTGCCTCTCGGGATGTGGATCGACGCGTTCTCGACGAGGGTGTGCGAAGTGCCGTCCCGCGTCACCTCGGCGGTGCCCCGGACTACCACCCAGTGCTCGGACCGCTCCCGGTGCTGCTGCATGGAGAGCCTGGCGTGCGGGTTCACCCTGAGCCGCTTGACCTGGTGCTCGGGCCCGGCCTCGATAGTCTCGAAGTGCCCCCAGGGGCGATGCACGCGTCGATGCGCATGGTGCTCGCGGCGCGCGCACTCGGCGATGAGCGCCACGACATCGCCGACGTCCTGGGCCTCGCGGCGGTCGGCCACCAGGACGGCGTCCCCGGTCTCGGCGACGATGAGGCCATCGACCCCGAGGGTCGCGACCAGCCGCTCGGTGGCGTGGACGACGGTGTTGGTCGTGCGTAGGGCGAGGACATCCCCGGTGAGTGCGTTGTTGCCGTCCCCCGTCTTGCCGAGGTCGTGCAGTGCCTGCCACGAGCCGACATCGCTCCATCCGATGTCCAGCGGCACCACGACCGCGTCGCGCGTCTTTTCCATCAGCGCGTGGTCCACGGAGATCTCGGGCGCGTCGTCGAAGGCGCGCCCGGGGCGGAAGAAGTCCACGTCCTGGGTTCCGGTATCGACGGCGCGCCTGCATGCTGCGGGAATCTCGGGCACGTGGCGGCCAAGTTCTTCGAGGTAGCGGCTCGCGCGGAACAGGAAGACCCCGGTATTCCACAGGAAGTCGCCGGAGTCGACGAAGGCCTGGGCCTTCTCGCGGTTCGGCTTCTCGATGAAGGCGGCGATCTCGCGGGCCGGGCCGACCCGCTTGCCGGGGCGCATGTAACCGTAACCGGTGTGCGGACCGGATGGAGGGATGCCGAAGGCCACGACGCGGCCGTCCGTCGCGGGCTCCACGGCGGCCAGCACGCCGTCGCGAAACGTGTCGTCGTCCTCGAAATAGCCGTCGGAGGGGACCGCCAGCAGAAGCGGATCGGAACCCCGTGCGAGCGCGTGGCAAGCCGCGAGAGCCACGGCCGGAGCGGTGTTGCGCGATACGCACTCCAGCAGGATGGCGCCCCAGCCAGCGTCGATCGCGCGGCACTGTTCGGCGACCAGGAAGCGGTGCTCCTCGTTGCACACGATCGCGGGAGGCTCGCAGGACAGGGGCTGGAGCCGGTGCAGCGTCTCCTGCAGCATCGAGCGGCCGCTGGTCAGCGCGATGAACTGCTTGGGATGGAGTTGGCGGGACAAGGGCCAGAGGCGCGTGCCGGAGCCCCCGGCCAGAACCACCGGAAGGATGGAGGTCATGCAAGTGCCCGTCGGAGGTGGCGCAAGTCAACCACAGCGGACCGGGCGAGGGAAGCGGGAGCGGGGGCCCACCGCCAAACAGTACGGTAAACCCAGCCAAGACTGCGGCGAAGAAGGTCGCCAGTTCGCTCCGCCCGCCTCCATGGAGGCACAATCCGCGGGCGGATCTCCTACAGGTCTTGCAGCCACCGCCCGTATCGCTCAGCCGCGACCGGCTTCATTCTGCAACCGGCACGTACCCGGGCAAGCAGCGCATGGCCGACGCCGTCAGCCACGACCAGAACTTCAAGAACCTCATCGTCGACTACCCGCGCGAAGCGCTTGCGTTCTTCGCCGCCGAGGAGGCGCCGGGGCCGGAGGACGACGTGCACATCGCGCCGGTGCCTGTAGGGGCCGGGCTTGTCCCGGCCCGCGCCAGACCTGCCGGAGTCTGCGAGACGGGCGGGGACGAGCCCCGCCCCTACGAACTCGACGCAAGAGCCAGCCGTCCCCGGAGTGGTGCCGGTAGCGATCTTCCTTCGCACCGCCGAGCGCGCGCCGAACGCTGGCTCGACAGCGACAACGTGGTGGCGCGCGTCAACCTGCCCAACATGCACGTTACGGGACACGACCGGGTCGAGGTCTACGCCCGGGCGGTGAGCGGTCTGCTCGAGCAGGAGACGGACGGCGCCAAGCGGGCGAAGTACCTGGACTTCATCGACATCTACGCGGGGCTGACCGACAATGAACTGCGTCGGTACCGGCGCCTGCACCCCGAGGAGGGCAGCATCGTGACAGGTTTCTTTCAGCGCGCTCGCGAGGAAGGCAGGGCGGAAGGCATCGAGCGCGGCATCGAGCGACGTGTTCGGCTCCTCGCGCTGAAGGGCGCGGAAACGTGACTTCCGAGGACCTGCGGAATTGCAGACGGTGTACGTCGCCACGAAATCGGATCTGAAGGATACGGAGAACCGACTCATCCGCTGGATGGTCGGGACGATTCTGGTCGGGACGCTGGGGCTCACTCCCGCCGTACTCCGGACGCTATTGCCTTAGCTGGTCAGGTCGTGCGCGTACTCCAGGTCTACAGGACGTACTTCCCGGACAGCCAGGGGGGCATCGAGGAAGTCATCCGGCAGATCTGCGTTAACACGCGCCAGCACGGCGTGGAGAACCGTGTCCTTGCGTTGAGCCCGAACATGTCCCGCCGGGCGGTGCGCCGCGCGGAGGCGCGCGTCTACCGGGCGCACCGCGACCTCGAGATCGCGTCCTGCGGCATGTCTCTCGAGGCCTTCGCGGTCTACCGGCGCCTAGCCGACTGGGCGGACGTCGTCCACTATCACTATCCGTGGCCGTTCGGCGACGTCCTGCACCTGACCGCTCGGCGGCGCATGCCGTCCGTCGTCACGTACCACTCGGACATCGTCCGGCAGCGACTGCTCCGGCAGGTCTACCGGCCCCTGATGAACCGTTTCCTCAAGTCCGTCGACCGGATCGTCGGGACGTCGCCGAACTACTTCGCAACGAGCGACGTGCTGACCCGCTTCGAGGACAAGGTGCGCATCGTCCCCATCGGTCTGAACGAGGATACCTATCCCCGGGTGTCGGACGAAACGGCGGCCGATGCGCGCCGCAAGTACGGCGAGCACTTCTTCCTGTTCGTGGGCGTGCTCCGCTACTACAAGTGCCTGCACATCCTGCTCGACGCCCTGCCGGATACTCCGTACCGGGTCGTGATTGCCGGTTCCGGCCCCACCGAGCGGGACCTGCGGTCGCAGGCGGCCCAACTGGGCGTTGCGGACCGCGTCCAGTTTGCCGGTTGCGTGCCGGACGAGGAGAAGGTCGCGCTGCTGCAGCTCGCCCGCGGCGTGGTCTTCCCCTCGTACCTGCGGTCCGAGGCGTTCGGCGTCGGGCTCCTCGAGGGCGCCATGTACGGCCGGCCCCTCGTCTCCACCGAGGTCGGTTCGGGTACCAGTCACGTCAACGTCGACGGCGAGACGGGCCTCGTGGTAGCGCCGGGGTCCCCCTCCGCGTTGCGCCAGGCGCTGGACCAGCTCCACCACCGCCCGGACATTGCGCGGCTGATGGGCCGGAACGCGCGGCGGCGTTACGAGAAGCTCTTCACCGGTGCGTTGATGGGCCTGCGCTATGCCGAGATATACCGCGAACTGAGTGGCGAAGTGCGGGAGTCCGGGGCTCCGCCGGAGACTTCGGCCCAGGAAGTCAGCCGCCGCTGAACCTGCGCGCGTCCTCGAGCCCGCGGCGGCTCCCGAGACCGACGGCCACCGCCACGGGGAACCAGAAGAGCATCCACGTCCAGCCGATCTTGTCCACCAGTTCGTAGCCGTCGAGCAGCCACGCGGGCAGCCCGATCGCGAGGATGCCCAGGGCGAGCTTGGCCTCCGGTTCCGCCAGGTGGGCGAGCAGCGTCCGCAGCGCGAGGGCGACGAGCAGGAGGAACAGCGCGAGGCCTGCGACGCCCCCCTGGAAGAGCACGGCGAGGTACATGTTGTGCGGATGCGGCAGGACGAGGCTCGCGACGGTCACGTTGTCGTCGGTGAGCACCCCGTTGCCGAACCACGGTCCGTGGTCCATGACGCGCCGCAGGATGTCCGCCCAGATGTCGGGACGGTAGCTGTCGCCGCGGGACAGCAGGGCATCGCGCGACGGCTCGAACCAGAGCGCCAGGGCCACCGCGGCGGCGACCAGCGCGAACGCGGCTCCGCAGGCGGCCGGCAGCCCACGTTCCGGCGCGTAGCGGGAGATGAGGAAGACGAGGCAGCCGAAGGGCACGGTGACCCAGGCATTGCGCTAGTTCGACAGGGCAACCGCGACCGCGAGAAACACGGCGAGGACACCCGCGACTGCGCGCCAGGTCGCCGATCGGGTCTCGGTCATCCACGCGATCGCGCACACGAGGGACACTCCGAAGCAGAGGGCGGCCCGGATGTGGGCATCGAGTTGCCCGAGACCGTTCAGCCGGCCGTCTTCCGGCGGGACGGCGACGAACAGGAGAACGGCCGCGGCTGCCGCCGCCCCGCCGCACAGCGCGAGCGCCGCCGTCATCCGGACGCGGAACCAGTCCACCCGGAAGCCCTCCGCCACGGCGACCACGAAACAGACGCCGAGCAGCGCGCGGCTGAACTGACTGAGCGCGTTCCGCGCGTCGAACGGCGTCGACCAGAAGCTCGTCATCGCGATGTACACCGAGACGGCTACCGAGAGCAGGAAGACCCAGTTGAGCCAAAGCCCGCTCCAGCGCCGGAAGCCGAGGACCGTGTATGCAGCCAGGAAGTAGGTGGGCAGGCTGGAGCCGCTCTGGCTGGTGAGCACGAACATCGATGCCAGCGACAGCACGAGCAGCGTGGCGCTGATGGGAACGCGGTACTCGAGGAGGTCGGGCATCGCGAGCGGTCTGCCGCGGCACTAACCCGGTAGCCGGGGCTCGACCCGGATCGTTACGATCTCGGTGCCATGGTACTGCTGGTGGCGGACGGACGAGGCGTAGTGCCGCAGGAGGCGGAGCGGCGTTTCCGCCTCGTTGGGAATCTCGGTGACACCCTCGCTCAGCATGGCGAGCTGGTCCTCCAGGTTCACGTCCGTGCCGCCCGCGATGAACTCGAGGTCCGCGGACGGCCCGTCCGCCCTCGCGACCAGCAGGAGTTCCCGCGGCTCGGGTTGGGGGTCTTCGCCCAGCAACGTGTGTACCGTCTCTTCGGCCACGGCGCGCAAGCGGGCCGTTGTCGGGTCGTCGTACCGGAGGCGCGACGCGAAGTCGCAGAGGAAGGCGTCGATCTCCGAGAGCGCGTCGGTGGACAGCGCTGTGCGCAGGCGTCGTGGCCGGGCTGCCGTGAGGTCGAGGAAGCCGGAAAGGACGATCACGGTGATTCCTCCCGCGGTCATGCCGTGGCCGAGAAGTTCTCCCCACGGTCCCGACAGGAGTTCGGGATACACCAAATCGAACTGGAACGAGAGGCCCACCCAGAAGGAGAACCCCACGATCAGGCTCTTGCGGTAGTCGAGCCCGTCGTTGGTCAGGATCTTCACGCCGAAGACGAACAGCAGCGCGACGATCACGGCGACGTAGGCTCCGGCCACCGGCCCCGGCATGGCGACGATCACGGTTACGGCCTTCGGCAGGAACGCCAGCGCGATGAAGAGGATGCCGACGCACACGCCGACCGACCGTGCGCCCACACCAGTCAACTCCGTGATCGCGACGCTGCTCCCGTAGGTCGTGTTGGGAACGGTGCCACCGATGCCGGACAGGAGGTTGCCGAGGCCGTCCGCGTTGATGGCGCCCTGGATCGAACGGAAGTCGATGGCCCGCGGTTTGCGCCATGAGGCCCGCTGGATGGCGATGGCGTCGCCGAGGGTGTCCATGGCGCCCACGAGCGTGACGATCAGGAACCCGGGCAGCAGTGCCCAGAAGGTCGCGCCGAAGCTCAGGTCCAGGCCGGGGTAGGCCGTGAAGTCGGGGAGCCCGATCCATGGAGCCGCGGCCACGCGATCGAGGTCGTAGATGCCGAAAGCGAGCCCCGCGAGGCCGCCCGCCGCGAGGCCGATGGCCGGCGCCCACACCCGCCAAGCGCCGGACAGGCGCAACGCGACCAGGACGATGGCTGCGAGCGTGACGAGTGCGGTGACGGGAGCGGCGGCGTCGGGTGCTCCGGCGGGCACGTCCGTGAGCTTGTTGAAGACGATGGGCGCGAGGCTGACCGGGATCAGCATGAGCACCGTCCCGGCGACGGTGGGCGTGAACACGCGCCGTAACGCGGCCATCCTGGCGCCGAGGACGAACTGCACGAGGGAGGACATGACGATGAGCGTGGCGAGCATCCCGGGACCGCCCTCGGTGAGGGCGGCCACGCTCATCGGCAGGAAGGCGGTGGTGCTGCCCATGACCAGGATGTAGCCGGCGCCGAGCCGGCCGATACGGACCGCCTGGACGATGGTGGCCACGCCGCTCACCATCAGGGCCCCGAACACCGCCCAGGTCAGGTAGGCCTCGCCTCCTCCGGCGATGCTGATGAGGATGACCGGAGTCAGCACCACGGCGGCGAGCGCGACGACGGTGTATTGGAGCCCGAGACCGACGGTCAGCGGGAGGGGCGGGCGTTCGTCGGCTTCGTAGCGAACGTCGTGTGCGGTGGACTGCATGGCGCTCCGGCAGGGGCCTTCGGCGATGGGCGGGTGCGACCCGCGTTCGAGTGGGCCCACCAGGACTCGAACCTGGGACCAATCGATTATGAGTCGACCGCTCTAACCCACTGAGCTATGGGCCCGAGACGCGGATTGTACGGGCCCCGGGGCGATCCGGCACCCGGTGCGGCCAAGAATCCGCTCGACAAGGCCATCCCTGGCCTTGTTCAGCGCTAGAGCAGACAGAGCCCAAGGTCGGCGCCGGCAGGGTCCCTACCAGTTCTCGACCCACGGCCGCAGCACCACCTCGAACGCCCAGGTCGAGCGGTGCTGCCGGTGCAGGTGCAGGTACGTCTCCGCGATCCGGTCGGGATCGGCCATGTTGTCGTCCTGCGACGTGCCGGCCATCCGGTGTGCGCGGGTGCCGTCGGGTTGCGTCCAGCCGATGGCCGCATCGATCGGCACGTGCGCCACGTGGATGCCCTCCGGCATCAGTTCCCGGGCCATGCTCTCGGCGAGGCCGGACTTCGCCTGGCATGCCATGGCGAACGCCCCGCTCCTCGGGTACCCCTTGAACGCGGCGCTGGCGTTGGTGAAGAGGATCGTGCCCCGATGGCCGTCCGGTGCGGATGGCGGCAGCTCGAGCATGCGCGTGGCCGCCTGCTGCGCGACCAGGAAGGCGCTGTACGCCGAGTTCGCGAGCACCTCGCGCACGAGGGCCGGGTCCGCTTCCGTGATGCGCTTGCGGAAGATGTCGCGCATGCGGCCGTCGATGTTGTGCACGACCAGCCTCGGCGCGCCGAGATTCGCGGTGACCGACTCGAAGAGCCGCGCGACGTCGTCGCCGTCCGCGGCGTCGCAGGCATAGTTCCGGACGCCGAACTCCTCGGCGAGATCGCGCAGCGCCTCCTTCGCGGGGTTGCGCGCCGCGATCGCGACCTGCATGCCTTCCCGGCTGAACAGGCGCGCGCAGCTCGCACTGATGCCCGGGCCGCCGCCCACGATCAGGGCGACTTCGCCCGATCCGCTATCCGTCACGTCTCTCTCCTTTACAGGAACACAGGAAACACACCCGACGACCTCACTGCGGTTTCCTGGCCCGGAACAGGAACCGGTCGGTGCGCAGGTAGATGTCGTCGTTGTAAACCATCAGGGTGTGGTCGTCCTCGGGATTCGCGTACAGGTCGCTCTCCGCCTCGACCACGAACCCGGCTTCCTCCACCAGCGCCTGCGCGACGTCGGGCTCGATGCGATGCAAGCGTTCATTGTCCGCTTCCGGCACGCCTACGTGGTCCATGACCCCGAGCACTCCGGCGGGTTTGAGCGCGGCCCGGATGCTCGCCAGGATGGCCACCGCCCCCTCCCGTCCGTCCCGGCGAAGGAAATCGTGCAGCAGGTTGCCGAGAAACGCGACGTCCACGGTACCGTCGAGACCGAGGTCGTCGTACTCGCGCAGGTGCAGCACGACGTTCGGAAGACGGTCGTTCGCGAGCCGCTCCTCCATCGTGCGCCCGTAGTAGCCGTCCGCGAAGTGGGTCAGCACCCGTTCGCGGTTGTGGGAGTAGACCTTGCCGGTCGGCCCCACGGCCGCCGCCAGCATCTCCGTCGTGTAGCCCGCGTAGGCCCCGACGTCCAGCGCCGTCATCCCCTCGCGCAGGCCGAGAAAGCGGAAGGCCTCGAAAGGCCTGCGCGCGGCATCGCGCGGCGCATCGAAACGATGCCGGTCCGGCGCCTGCATCTGTGCCGCGATGCGCTCGGCCATCGCTTCGAGTTCATCGGCGCACGCGGAGGCGCCGCCAACTGCGCAGAGCGACGCCACGACCAGGCGCGCGGTCCACTTGGCGTGCTGTCCCATGGATATCCCCGTTGTTCCCGGCGCCCCAAGTGTATGCGGTGGGGGGCGCCATCGACAGGCACGCGACCTACCGCCTCCGCAACCGGTGCTCTGCGGAAACGAAGCGGGCGATATCCGATGCTCCCGGCTTGACGACGCGTATCCACACGTCCTCAAGTCCGAAGGTCCGGGCAACCCGCTCCGCCGTCGTCTCCGCCACGGTCTCGATCAGGTAGCAGCGCCCCCCTTCCACGTGCTCGCACACGAGCC
>VXNE01000620.1:6891-14100 GCA_009840715.1 Gammaproteobacteria bacterium | reverse complement strand
GCGACGCGGCGCGTCGAGCGGGTCGCGAACGGCGCCGTTTGGCAGCGGCGCTGGGTGGCGCGGCACGGGCCCGATTTCAACGCGCTGACTCTCGCGTACATCGATGCCCAGGACTCGGGCCAGCCCGTGCACGAGTGGACCGTTTGAGACCGTGCGCCTGACCACGCGCTATGCGCTCCCCGACGGCTTGCTGGACTGTCCCGCGCCAGGACTCTTATACGCGCTCGGGGGCCCGACCCTGTTCGATCTCACCCGAGGCCTCGCGGATCCCCTGTTCGTGTCGGTGCTCCAGCACGGCAACGAGGTTTCGGGGTGGGACGGGGTCCGCCAGTTCCTGGCGAGGGGCAGCGTACCGCCGATGCTCCTGTACGTAGGCAACGTGGAGGCGGCGCGCGTGGGCGCACGGACGCTCCCGCACCAGCACGACTTCAACCGCGCCTGGAACGGCGGCGAGACGCCCGAGGCGCGCCTCGCCCGCCAGGTGACCGAGCGCGCGCTCGAGGCGAAGCCCCGGCTCGCCATCGACGTCCACAACAACACCGGCGCCAACCCGCACTACAGCGTCCTGACCGACCTGGAGGCCCGGTGCCTGGGCGCCGCCGCGGTGTTCTCCCACCTTGCGTTGTTGGCACAACACAGGGACGGCATTCAGACCGAGCGTTTCGCCCGCTTCTGTCCGGCGGTCACGCTGGAGACCGGCCGGGTGGACGACCCCGACAGCGCGAAGCGCGCCGCCGCGTACCTCGCCAAGGCGTCGCGCTGGGAGGAAGTGCCGCAGGCGTCGTTCGCGGAACTGACCGTCTATCGCAACGACGTACGCGTCGTCATCGAGGAGCCCGACGCGGACTTCGCGGCCGACGCCCCGCTCGCCCTGCGCCCGGAACTGGAGCGGTACAACTTCGAGCGCCTCGAGTCGGGCAACCTGTTCGCGCGTCGCGCGGCCGGCGCCGCCGGCGTGGGACTCCGGGCCATCGACGTCTCGGGAGCGGACCTGACGGACTTCTATTTCGCAGTCGAGGGGAACGACGTGCTCCTGCGCGAGCCGGTGTACCCCTCCATGTATACCCAGGACATCGCGGTCGCCCGGCAGGACTGCCTTTGCTACTTCATGGCGCCGTACCACCGATGAGCGACGCGCGCCGATTCCTCGAGGTCGTCGAGCCGTTCCACATGATGCACGGCGCGCTCCCCGCCGTGACGCTCGCATACGAAACCTGGGGGGAACTCGCGGCGGCACGCGACAACGCGGTGCTCCTGTTCACGGGGCTATCGCCGTCGGCGCACGCGGCCTCTTCGCCGGGGGACCCGAGCACGGGCTGGTGGGAGGACATGGTGGGTCCGGACAAGCCCATCGACACGGACCGCTACTTCGTCGTATGCGTCAACTCCCTCGGGAGCTGCTTCGGTTCGACCGGACCCGCATCCGTCAACCCGGAGACCGGCGCACCGTACCGCCTCGATTTCCCCGTGCTCTGCCTCGAGGACATCGCCCATGCCGGTCACGCGGTCATCGCATCGCTCGGCATCGAGCGTCTGCATGCCGTGGTGGGCGCCTCCATGGGCGGCATGACCGCGCTCGCGTTCGCGATGCTCTACCCGTCCGCGGCCACCGGGCTGCTGTCCATCTCCTCCGCCTGCAGGAGCCTCCCGTTCTCCATCGCCGTACGCTCCCTGCAACGCGAGATGATCCGGTCCGACCCGGCCTGGCGGAACGGGCAGTACGCGCCCGACGCGCCCCCGGCGCAGGGCATGCGGCTCGCCCGCAAGCTCGGCATGATCTCCTACCGCTCGGCCGTCGAGTGGGCGGCCCGGTTCGGACGCGAACGCGCGACCGACGACGTCGGCGGCGGGGAACCCTTCGGCATCGACTTCGAAGTGGAGTCCTACCTCGCGGCCCACGCGGCGAAGTTCGTCGGATCGTTCGACGCGAACTGCTACCTCTACCTGTCGCGAGCGATGGACCTGTTCGACGTCTGCGACCACGGCGGCAGCCTCGAGGCCGGCCTCGGCCGCGTGCAGGCCGAGCGCGCGCTGGTGATCGGCGTCGAGACCGACTTCCTGTTCCCGCTCAGTCAGCAGGAAGAACTCGCGGAGGGCCTGCGCGCGTCCGTGGGCCACGTCGCCTTCCGGGTGCTCCCGTCGATCCAGGGCCACGATTCGTTCCTGGTCGACATGGACCGGTTTCGGCCGGCGGTGGCGGAGTTCTTTCTGTAGGGGACGGGCTTGTCCCGTCCCGTGTCGAGTTCTGCCCTGAGCCGAGACGGGCGACCACGAGGGTCGCCCCTACGGCGCCAACCAGGCTTCGAGGTCCTCCACCAATCGTTCCCCGTCGACGAACCCCCCCGCGAACAGGCGGAACGTCGCCCCGTCGTCGCTCACGAGGACGCTCGGCAGCGCGTTGGTGCCGTACTGGCGGGCGGTTTCGAACCCCCACCGGGTCCGCTGGCGCACCCCTTCCGAGTCCATCAGCGGCCGGAGCCGGTCGCGCGGCACGTCGAACTCCTCGCCGGTCGCGAGGAGCGTATCGAGGTCGTTGACGTTGACGCCCTCGGCGAAGAACCGCTGCTGCAGGCGGTGGGTGTATCCGAACGGCGGGGCGGCCCGGGCGTCGCGCATGGCCTCGGCGGCGAGGCACGGCAACAGGCTGTTGTAGACGGTCCCGTCCGGAAGTTCGTGGGAGAAGTACTGTCCCGTCACCGCCGTCACCTCGTCCCAGAGCACGTTCAGCCGCTCGCGCCCGTAGGCGCCCACCGGCCGCGTGCCATGGACGTTGATGCCCCCCAACACGATGTCGAACGACAGGCGGTCGCCGAGGACTTCCATCGCTGCCTCGAAGTGCGGCGTCGTACCCCAGCACCAGGAACACATCGGATCGGTCACGAAGCGGACGGCGGGGGTCATGCAGGTCCTCCGCCGTCGATGGACGAGAGTTCCTCGGTCGTGACTTCGCCGACGACGGCGCTGTCACGGTACCCCTCTGCCTGGAGCGCGGCCACGCAGCCAGACGCCGCGTCGGCCGGCACGCCGGCCAGGAGACCGCCGGCGGTCTGCGGGTCAGCAAGCATGCGCAGCCGCGCGTCGCCGGGTCCACAGCCATGCAGCACGAAATCCTCGAGCGCGCGCTCGTTGTTGGGCTGCAGCGAACTCTGCATGCCTGCGTCCATGAGCGCGACCGCGGTAGGCACCATCGGCACCGCATGGAGTTGCAGCCGAGCGGCCACGCCGGAAGCCCGGGTCATCTCCGAGAGGTGTCCGGCGAGGCCGAACCCCGTGACGTCGGTACAGGCGGTGGCGCCATGCTCGGCCAGGATGCGCGCAGCTGCGGCGCTGGAAGCGTCCATCAGGTCGAGTACCGTCACCAGGTCCTGCCCGGCGGCGCGACCCTGCATCGCGGCGGCCAACACGGCCCCGGTGCCGATGGCCTTCGTGAGCACCAGGTGCTGGCCGGGCCGCAGTCCTCCCTTCACGAGGGGGTCCTCCGGCGCCGCGCCGGTCACGGCAAAGCCAACGGAGAGCTCCGCGCCCTCCGCGGAATGCCCGCCGGCGAGGGTGACGCCATGCCCGTGGAACACCTGCACCGCCCCCGCCATCACCTGGTAAAGGTCCTCCTCCATGAGCGCGTCGGACATCAGCGGCACGGTGACCAGCGCGAGCGCGTGCCGCGGCGTCGCGTTCATGGCGTACAGGTCGTTCATGGCGTGGTGCGCGGCGATCCGGCCGAACCGGTAGGGATCGTCGACCATCGCGCCGAAGCCGTCGCAGCTCATCGCCAGCGTCGACGAGTCGAGCCGCACCACCGCGGCGTCGTCACCGATCCCGTGCACGAGCGACGCGTCCTCGCCCGGCGGGAGTCTGCGTAGCACGCGTTCCAGGATGTCGGCCCCGAGCTTGGCGCCACACCCCCCGCAACGCATGGTGTCCGGGGCGTCCACTTCCAGACCGGGCGCGAGCGCCGGCGGGGTCACCTCCATCTCGGGCAGTTCCTGGAAGCGGCGCATGAAACGCCGGTCGATCCAGTCCTTCCAGACCCATACCCAACGGCCCGACGCATGCCACAGACCCCGCGAGGCGACCGCGCGGCCGTCCGCCGTACCGATCAGGGCGAGGGCCCGGCGCTGGGCCCGGTAGCGCCTGAGCGGCCGGCCGAGGGCGTACCGGCGTAGGTTGTCCGCCAGCGGGGGGCCCTGCCGCACCGCGAACACGCCGGATTTGGGTCGCGGCGCCCCCCGCATGCCGGCCGTGTCGCCGGCCGCGAAGACGTCCGGATGCGACGTGGACTGGAGCGCATCGTTCACCTCCACGAACCCGTCGGAGTCGGTCGCCAGGCCGCTGTCCCGGTACGCCGCGAAGGGCTCGACGCCCGTCACCCAGAACACGTGGTCGTGGGGCAGCGCCCGGTCGTCGCGTGCGCGGACGCGATCCTCGTCCACGGCTCCAACGAAGAAGTCCGTATGGATTTCTACCCCGCGGGCGGACAGGAGTGCCGTGAGCCGGCGCCGCACCGGCCGCGCGTGCTCCGCGAGGAGTTCCGGGTCGGCCGTCACCAGCGTGCATCGCGCCGTCTCGGGGAACCGCGCGCGCATGGCGAGGGCGAGTTCCACGCTGCCAGGGCCTCCGCCCACGAACAAGAGCCGCATCGGGCGGCGCGCCAGCTCCTCGCAGACCGCGTTCCACCGGGGCAGGAAGCGACCGATGGGCTTGACGGGTGTGACGCAGTCCCGTTCGGCGTACCCGGCGCCCGGCACACCGCCGGTGTTGAGCGACAGGATGTCGTATCGAAGCGGCGGGCGGTCTCCCATGAGCACCCGCTGCCCGTCGAGATCGAGGCCCGTGACTTCCGACGGGATCAGCCGCGCATCGGCGAAGCGGGCGAGCCGCGCGACGTCGATGTGCATTTCGTCCCGGTCATAGCGGCCCGCGACGTGCCCCGGCAGCATCCCCGAGTAGGGCGTGTGGACCTCGCGGGCGATCACCGTGAGCCGGATGCCCGGCTCCGGGCGCATGCCGAAGCGCCGCAGCACCTGCACGTGGCTGTGCCCCGCGCCGACGAGCACGATGTCCCTGACAGCAGGTGCGGCCGGTTGCATCGGCTCGGGCCGCGCGCGGCGTTACTCTCCCGCGGCGGACGCGTCCTCGGCGGCACTGGCCGTGCGTTGCGCCCGCGCCTTCGCCTGCGCCTGGGCCACCTCCCAGTATTCCGCCTGATCCAGTGCGCCGTTCCCGTCCCGGTCGCCCTGCTCGAGGGCCCTGTTGAACTCCTCGCGCATGTCCTCGGGGACCTCGTCCGGCCGCACGTTGCCGTCGCGGTCGCGGTCGAGGAAGCCCACCGTCTGCACGACCTCGGTCCGCTCCGGATTGTCGATGGGGTGGGCGGACGTCTCTTCGACCCAACTGAAGACGAAGTCGCCGTAGAGCATCTCGTCGTCCGAGTACAGCCCCCAGGCGATGTCGCGCGTCGGGTCCGGGTTGCCCGGGTTCTGCACCGAGTTGTCGTAGACGGTGGCGTGAATCAGCCGGGTACCCGCCGGCAGCATGCGCGGCTCGACGAACTCGTAGCCCCGCTGCCAGTTGAAGTCGTAGTTCGGGACCGAGAGGATCAGCTCTTCGCGCCCGTCGGGGTACTGCAGTGCGAACGTGGAACTCTTGCCCCGGTAGTGGGAGTGCGGCAGCACCTGGTAGAGCACCGCGTCGCGATAGAACTCGAAATAGGCGGATTCCTCGTGGTCCCTCGCGTGCGCCGGAATCCGGATCGTCGGATTGAGGGCCACGCTGTGGCGCAGGAAGTTGGCCGGCGGCTCGTCATGGAAGTAGAGGCCCATGCGCGTGCGGTCGGTCATCACCCTGCCGTACGGCGTGTAGTGCATCTGGAACAGGAAAGCGACGTCCTGCGGGACGAATACGCCCGTCCCCTGGGGCATGATCTGCGGCCCCGTCCCCGGCGCGTAGCCACCGAGGTAGTTGTTCATGAGGCTCTCGCCCGAGTACTTGGCCTCGCGACCGGGCTCCGTCGTGCCGACGAGGACATGGTGCACGACCTCGGTCACGCCCGGGTCGATGGCCATGGCCCGCACCCAGACGTCGCGGTCCAACGGGTTGGCGACCACGGGGAACTGGTACTCGACGATTCCCGAGGCCGCGACCTCGAAGGGCGGTATCTCGACGATGAGATCCGGTTCACCGAGGGGCCACTCGGGGGCGGTTTCCACGGCTTCGGCGAGCGGGTCCGGTCCCTCGCCCCGAGGCGCGCCCGCCTCGACCCAGTGCACCAGGGTCTGGCGTTCCTCCACGGACAGGCCGCGGTCGTTCTTCCAGGTCCCGACGTGCGGATCCGCGTGCCAGGGCGGCATGCGCTTCGTGCGGAGGACTTCGCGGATCATCGGCGCGAAGCCGCGGACCATCGGATAGCCGGTCATGGCCCATGGCGCGATACCGCCGGGCTGGTGACACTCCTGGCAGTTGTCGCGCAGGAGCGGCGCGATGGTGTCGCTGTAGGAGATCTGCGTGTGATCCGCGTCGGCGCCCGGCAGGTTGATGAGGCACCCCTTGGCGCCATGGTCCTCGATCGCGGCGACGTCACCCGCGAGCACCGCGTCGAGGGCGTCGCGCAGGTAGTGTTCCGAAGCCGCCTGCTTCTGCCGCTCGTAGGTCAGGCGATCGTTGACGGCGCCGCGGTAGACGATCTCCCACCGGCGTGGGTCGATGACCATCACCTCGGCCGTTCGCGTGAGGCCGAGGGACTCGCCGACGAGCTGCGTCTCGTCAACGAGGATGGGGTACGGGATGTCCCATTCGCTGGCTTCCGCGGCGATGGACTCGCGATGGTCCTGGAGGTTCGAGTTGATCATCAGGAAGCGCACGCCGCGGTCCGCGTAGACGTCGCTGATCGCGCGATAGTCCGGCAGGGCGTTGCGCACGATCGGGCAGCCGTTGCCCTGCACGATCAGCACGATGGCCTTCGCGTCCGAGTAGTAGTGGAGTTCGTGGGCCTGGCCGTCCTGGTCGAGGAGCATGAAGTTGTCCACGCGCATCGCGTGCCCGGCCACGGCGGCGAGCAGGCAGGCGCATGCCAAGAGTGCTTTCATCGCGGATCCTCCTTGGATGCCGCGGATTTTACAGGGGATGGTGGGCCGCGTCAGATGCGGTGGGGGGTTCTTCCGCTGCGTCTCCCACCGAAAGGAAGTCGAGATTCGCGCCGGCGGAGCCCCCGAC
>VXNE01000620.1:0-6881 GCA_009840715.1 Gammaproteobacteria bacterium | reverse complement strand
GACCTACACGCGTACGATCGTCGGCAGCGTCAGATTTGTATAAGCGACACCACGACGCCCTTGCCGAAGCGTTCGATCTGGGCTTCGAGCGTACGCTCCAGGCGGCGGACCGGGCCCTCTTGTTGGAGGAGGCGGTCGAAGAGCTGCAGTTGCTCCGGCGCTTCCGCCGGGGCAAGGTCGTACGCCGCCATCCCGACGAGGCGAAACGGTCCGGGGTGGCCGAAGGCGTCTAGCAGCCGGTGCGCGGTCTCGTAGAGCACGTCTGCCACGTCCGTGGCACGCCCGAGCAGGCACTGGCGCGTCAGCAACTCGAAACGCGTGGTCTTCAGCCGGACGCGAACGCCACGCGCCGCGCACCCCTTGCGCCGCAGGCGACGCCCGATGCGGTCGGCCGAGTCCCGCAGGTGCGGGAGGATCTCCGCCCGCGTCGAGACGTCCGCGAGCAGCGTGCGGTCGGAACCAACACTGCGTGAGCCGCGGCCACCCTCCACCGGTCGCGGGTCACGCGCGTTCGCGAGGGCCGCGAAGTGCGCGCCGATGCTGCCGAGGCCACGATGCAGCTCACGCGGATCGCAGGCGGCCACGTCGCCGATGGTGTGCAGGCCGAGCGCCTCGAGCTTCGGCAGCGTCTTCGGGCCGGCGCCGAACAGCCGCGAGACCGGCTGCGGCGCGAGCCACGCCTTCGCTTCGCCGGGCGGCACAACGGTGAGTCCGTACGGCTTGCGGTAACTGCTGGCGGCTTTCGCCACGTACTTGGTCGACGAGACCCCGACGCTGGCGGTCAGCCCGGTGGCTTCGCGGACCGCCTCCCTGATGCGGTGCCCCATGCGCTGGGGCGGGCCGAAGATGCGCTCGGCCCCGGAGAGATCGATGAACGCCTCGTCCAGGCTCAACGCCTCGACATTGGGCGAGAAGTCCCCGAACACCCGCATGATGGTGCGGGAGAGTTCCTCATAGCGATCGAACCGGGGCGGGACCGTGATGGCGTCGGGACACAGGCGACGCGCCCGGGCGATGGGCATGGCGCTGCCCACGCCGTAGGGCCGGGCCTCGTAGCTGGCTGTCAGGACCACGCCCCGCTCGCTCCGTGGACCGACGAGCACTGGACGTCCCCGCAGTTCCGGATGGTCGAGCTGCTCCGCCGCCGCATAGAACGCGTCCATGTCGGCGTGGGCGACGATGCGCGGCCAGCTCGCCTGCTTCATGTCGGCAAGATACTGTATGCATGAACAGCATGCAAGCCCGGGAACGACGGTCCGGTCAACCTTCGGGTGTTCGTCCGGTGACAATCCAGAGCGGATCGCCGCTCGGCGGTGAACGGTCGACGAAATCGACTTCCTCGAACCCTCCGAGATCCAGGTACGCCCCGACGAGCCTTATGCGGTCGCGGGGCGGCAACTGGTGGAAGGCCCGGATCGCCTTCGTCGGGAAACAACGGTGCGACATGGCGACGCAGATTCGCCCACCGGGCCGCAGCACCCGGGCGGTGGAACGCATCGTTTCGACCGGCCGCACGAGGTACTGGATCGAGACCGCGATGGTCGCCCGATCGAACGCCGCGTCCTCGTACGGCAGTTCGGGAACGGCGTTGAGGTCGTGGACGCAGTGTTCCGTCAGGCGCGGGTTCGCGGCCAGTTCCGCCGCGTTCATGCCGAGGCCCGCCACGCGTCCGAGCGCCAGGTCCGACGGGTAATGGGACACCCACGAGGACATCAGGTCGAGCACGTCGGCCTCGGCGTGCAGGAACTCGCGATACCACTGCGTGAGCGCGTCGATCGTGACCTGGTCGATGTGCTGGACCAACCGCGGCTCGCGATAGAACTCGCCGTCGGGACTGGTGTCGACCCGCTCGAAGAAGCTGTCCGGAATGTCTGACGTCGCCACGGCTCGTGTCGCGATGCGTATGTCTCCATGCTACACGCGCAGTCCTCAAGGGCGTGCCCGCGTGTCGAAGCGCTTCATGGACTCTCCGAGGCGCACGAGTTCGTCGAGCGGCATGTCCGGGTCGAACGGCAGATGGACCGCCTTCGCCAGGCGCCTGGCGCCAGGTACGTCGACACCTTCGCCCGGGACGGCGCAAAGCCGCGCGGACATGGCGTCGAAGCCGGCACGGCGCAGAACCTGCTTGCACGCCTCCGGGTCCGGGACGAGGACCGGCACCATCCAGTACGCGTGCTCTTCGGCGTCGCGTGTGGGGAGGCAGACGCCTGGTCCCAGGGCCTCGAAGAGCGCCCTGCCCGGAGCGGTCCGCCGCGTCACCGGGGCATCTCCCTCCGAGAGCCGCCGTTCGAGCAGCCCGAGCAGTGCCGCACACGGACGTAGCCGCAGCGACGCTGTCCCGGGTCGCGTGTTCCGTGTCAGGCGGTGTATCCAGTGCTCGCGGTCCGCGCCGACCGCGTCCAGGACCGCCGTCAGCGCGCCGTAGATGCGCGGGTTGCCGGCACACTTCAGCGCTCCTGCGAGCAGGACGCGCCGCAGGAACGCCGCCGTCGGCTGCACGGGCTCACGGGCGCGTTGCCGGTGCATCCGCTCGCGGGTTTCCGGGTCGCGGACATGCGCGACCGCTCCGCCCAGCGCGGTCGCCGTCTTCATGGGGCCGAAGGAGAAGAGCGCGAGGTCGGCGTCCGGATGGCCGGTCCAGCCCGGACCACGATAAGCCTGGGCACAGTCCTCGATGACGACGATGCCGTGCGCACGGGCGAGCGCGATGGCTGGCCCGACGTCGAGTCGCGCCCCGAAAGGATGCGTGAGGACAACCGCGCGCGTCTTCGGCCCGACGACGCGCTCGAGATCGTCCGCCCGCCAGGCGCCGGTCTCGGCGTCGACGTCGATGGGTACGACCCGCAGGCCGTGCCGCCGCGCGATCGCCGGCATGTCGGGCACCGTCAGCGCCGAGAACACGATCTCGTCGCCGGACGGCCACCGTCTGACACGCAGATAGAGGTCGAAGGCCGAACGCACGTTGAGGCACGCCAGGGCCCCTTGCCCGGATGGCCACAGGCGCTCCACCCGTTCCGCCGACTCCTCCCACGGCGACGGCGCAAGGCAGCAGCCCAGGGCGAAGCGCCAGTCCCGCCACGAGAGGTCGAGTTGCTTGCACGGCCACATGGGCCGGGGGCTTCCAGATGTGAAGACCGCTCGATCATGCCACGGCGCCGCGGCCCGCACGCCGAACCCGGCGCAACGCAGCCTTGCAACGCAAGCTTGCGCCGGACCGCGTTCAGTTAACATCGCCCCATGGCCACGGCCCTGCTCTACGACTGCTTCAGCGGCATCTCCGGCGACATGCACATCGGCGCGATGGCCGATCTCGGCGTGCCGGAGGACTACCTCCAGGGGGAACTCGGGAAACTCCGCCTGGCGTCGGAGTTCGAACTCGTCCTCGCCCCCGGGCGCAAGATGGGGATCACGGGGACACAGGCTACGGTGCGGCTGGCCGAGGATGCGCCGCGCCCCCACCGCCGCCTGGCCCACATCGTGGAGATCATCCAGGACGCCGGTTACTCGCCAGCGGTCGAGACGCGCGCCACGGCCATCTTCCGGGCGCTGGCCGAGGCGGAGGCCGGGATCCACGGCATCGGCGTGGAAGAGGTGCATTTCCACGAGGTGGGCGCCACGGACGCCATTGTGGACATCGTCGCCGCCGCCCTCGGGCTCGACTGGCTCGGCATCGAAAAGGCGTGGTCGCGCACCGTGGAGGTCGGCGGCGGCATGGTGCGTTGCGCCCACGGCCTGATGCCCGTGCCGGCGCCCGCGACGGCCGCCCTGCTCGAGGGCGCGCCCTGCAGCTACGGGCGCGTCGAGGCGGAGACCACCACGCCGACCGGCGCGGCCATCCTGCGCGGCTCCGTGGACGTCTTCGGAGAACCTGCTCGCTTCACAAGCGCGCGCGTCGGCTACGGCATCGGGCAGAAGGACTTCGCGATTCCCAACGTGCTGCGCGTCCTGCTCGGCACGGCGGAGGCTGCGGCGAAGGCCGCTACCGCCTACGAGACGGAAACCAACGTCGAGATCGACTGCAACGTCGACGACATGAGCCCCGAGGCGTTTCAACCCCTGATCGAGGCGCTCTTCGAGGCGGGCGCCCGGGACGTGATGGTGACGCCGGGCCTGATGAAGAAGTCCCGCCCGGCGCACCGGGTCTCCGTGCTGGCCCATCCGGACGACCTCCCCGGGGTGGTCGAACGGCTCGTCCGGGATTCCACGACGATCGGCGTGCGCTACCGCGACGTGCAGAAGTGGATGCTGCCGCGCGAGACGGTCACGGTGCCGACTTCGCTCGGCGACGTGCGGGTGAAGGTCGCGACGCTGCCGGACGGCCGCCGCCGATGGAAGGCCGAGTACGATGATGTGCTGCGCCTGGCGCGTGACCGGGGCGAGGACTACCTCGCGGCCAGGGACGCCGCCGAACGCGAGATCGCGGCATGGATGAACGACTGAAGCGCCTTGCGGACGTACTGGACGCGTTCCGCGCCGGTGACCTGCCGCTGACGGACACGCTCGAGCGTATCGATGCCGCGTACTTCGAGCGGGCCGGCGACGTCACCGTGGATCACGATCGCGCGCGGCGTACCGGCGCGCCCGAGGTGATCTACGGCGAGTTCAAGACCCCCGAGCAGATCAGCAAGACGTTCCGCGCGATCCGCGACCGGGGCGACAACGTCCTGGCGACGCGGGTGCACCCGGACACCTACGCCGACATCAAGGGCGAACTCGACGGCGCCGAGTACCATCCGGTCGCCCGTGCCCTCACCTTCCGACAGGGCCCCGTGGCCCAGGCAGACACGAGCGTCGCCATCGTCACCGCGGGCACGTCGGACGCGCCGGTCGCGGAAGAGGCCGCGGTCACCTGCGAGTTCTACGGCAACCCGGTGATCCGCATCCAGGACGCCGGCGTTGCCGGCATCCACCGCCTGCTGGCGCGCGCCGCAGAACTGCGCGAGGCCCGGGTCGTGATCGTGGTCGCGGGCATGGAGGGCGCGCTACCGAGCGTCGTCGGCGGCCTGGTCGACAAGCCGGTGATTGCCGTCCCGACGAGCATCGGCTACGGCGCCTCCTTCGGCGGCATCGCCGCACTTCTCGGGATGCTCAACAGCTGCGCCTCCGGGGTCGCCGTCATGAACATCGACAACGGCTTCGGCGCCGGCTTCCTCGCCAACCGCATCAACCGGCTGTAGGTGCGGGCCTTGCGAAGAGCCCATTAGCGCAGCCGGGTGTCGACCTCCTGCACGAACGCCCGCATCGTGCCGTAAGGACCCAGCATCATTTCCTCAAGGCCCATCCCGAGCATGGCCGCAGCCAGGGCTTGCCCCGACCGGCACGTTCGCGACACCACCGTTCCCCCGACCGTTCGCGCAGTCACGGTGACGGCGCCTTCCAGAGCGTAGTCGAAATCCGTGCTCGCCCAGGTTTCGTCTCGGATGAGCTCCGCCGCCCGCTCCGGCGCTTCCTCCAGCAGATCGGCAAAACGCGGAGCGGGCTCGAGGATCACCTCCGGGGCGGACTCGCGATACATGTCGGCGCCAATGGCCAGCAGATGGGCTATCTCGCGCCGCGTGTCCGGGCCGACATGGTTGACCGCACACCGGAGCGCATCGGGATCCTCGGTCGCGGCCACGCAGACGTCGAAGACATCCCGTTCCGGCATCCGGCGACCGCGTCCATACAGCTTTCCGCAGAGGATCGACGCGTTCTCTAGGAGACGGGCATCGCTGCCGTCGATGCGCGCCGCGCGTGGCGGAAGCGCCGGGACGGGGTCCAAAGCGGTGATCTCGAGACGCCCCGCGGGGAACCAGGTCTTGACCGAGCGTTGCTGTACCTCCATGCGAGTCGCGCCAAGACCCAGCATGGCGTCGCGGAAGTCCGGCGCCCAACGCGGATCGAATGTAGTGAGGCTGGCTTCGGCCGGCAGGAAGATGTCGAGGTCCGTGCTCAACCGGTGCTCCCACTGGGCGGCGAGTACTGTCCCTCCGCCCAACCACCAGCCGAGATCGCTGTCGATCACTGTTGGCAGGAGTTCCGCAAGGGTGGCCCGTACCATTCGGAAGAGACTCCGCGCCGGTTCCGGGAGCGTCAGGGAGATACTCACGTTCCGCTACCGGGACCTGTGATCGGGGCGCGCGAAATCGTTCAGCCAGTGCTTGAGTTCGTTGCGATGCGGTCCGGTCCGGTGTGCCGCCTGGACGAGATCGCGCCAGGTGTAGGCGTACTCGATCCAGCCGCCGAGCAGCTCGCTGAACGAGGCCGCGCGCAGCCAGGTCCGCATCACCAGCGCCTGCCTCGTGGTCGGCCGTGGCGCCCGCATGGCGTGGTACAGCTCCGCTGCCGTCGGCGGTGTGCGCCACCCGGCGCATTCGGAGAACAGACCCATTTCGACGGTGCGGCTCTTCGGACCGATGGGAATCCCGGCGTCGACGCCACAACTCCGCAGCAACTCCGCGGGAGGGCGTGGGGCCTCCTCGCCGTAAAACGCGCCGGGTGGCAAGAGGTCGCACGGCTTCGTTTCCCGGGGATCGCCCCAGGTGACGATCATCTCCTGTGCGGGGGTATCGGCCACGGGAGGGCATTGTACGCTCCCGTTGCGCGAGCGGTCCGGGGACGACAACCGGGTTAACATGCCCCCATGGACGCAGCCACGACAGATCGCTACGCCGCCCTGAAGGAACTCATCGGGGGTTTCGACTCGGCCCTCATCGCCTATTCGGGCGGGGTGGACTCGTCCCTGGTGGCCTACGTCACCGCCGAGGTCCTCGGCGAGAAGGCGCTTGCGGTCACGTCGGGGTCGCCGAGCCTGAAACGCAGCGACCTGGCCCTCTCGGAGACCCTCGCCAGCAAGTGGGGCATGCCGCACCGGGTGATCGTCACCGACGAGATGGACAATC